>NZ_JAVFVX010000128.1:0-19224 GCF_033441795.1 Streptomyces sp. ADMS
CCGCCCCGGCAACATGATCAACCCCCGAAGGACTTACGAACTCGACCACTAAGCCGCAGCCTTCTGCCGAGCAAGCTCCCGCGCCCGCTCGTTCAGCTCCCGCGCCCGCAGATTGCCGACGTGTGGGCGGATGCGACGGCACATGATGGCGAAGTGCTCGTCCGCGCGGGCGGAGGACAGCGAGGCGTAGTCGTCGAGGAACTGGTGCCAGGTCGCGCACGCGACTTCGAGGTGGCGGGGCTCCCGTACCCGTCCGTACGCTGAACTGCTCACTGGAGGAGGCCCGTTGGCTGCCGTGGACAATTTCGACGACGAACGCGCGGTGTGGGACACCTACGCCGAGTCGACCCGGAAGGACGTCTTCGAGTCCGAGCCGGTGTTCCGGTGGACTCAGTACGTGGGTCACGGGCCCGGTCCCGAAGTGCTCGGCGAGCCAGAGAGCGCGCTGGAGATCGGTTGCGGTACGGGACGCGCGCTCGCGTTCCTCGCGCGGCAGGGCGTGAAGATGCGCGGGGTGGACATGTCGCCGGTCATGGTGGCCAACACCATGCGGCGATGGGGGCCCCTCGGCGCCGAGTTCGTGTGCGCCGAAGTGCTCGACTTCCTGAAGCACGACACCCAGACCTACGACGCCGTGTACTCGGTTTTCGGCGCCGCCTGGTTCAGCGATCCGCGGAAGCTCTTCCCCTTGGTCCGGCAACGGCTGAACCCCGGGGGCGTGTTCGCGTTCTCCCAACCGCCGGCCATCCCAGGGGCGTACGGGCCGCAGGGCATGTACAAGGGCGGCTTCGCAGGCCCGGCCAGGTACACCTACCGCTACAGCTACACGCCCGCCTCCTGGCGGAGCCTTCTCGTGTCGGCAGGCTTCACGGAAGCGGCGGCGGTCGTTCTCGACGCACCGAAGCCCGACCACATCGGAACGTTGAGTGTGCGGGCCGTTGCCCCGTAGAGGGATCCCCTCCTCGTTCGTGCCGTTGAGCGGGGCCTCGCGCAGGCGGAATGCCAGTACACGTGCCGGGCGGGCGCGGAAGTGGTCGGGGAGGCCGGTGGTGAGCGCCCCGGTGATCTCCTCGGGGCGCAGGCCCTGCGCCAGCCACTCGGTGACCGCCGGGGCCAACTCGGCGACCTCGCTGCGGGACAGGATCAACCTGCGGTCGACGATACGCAGCGAGACGAGGATGACGACGGCCTGGGGGTCGGCATCGTCGAGGCCGAGCGGGGGAGGGGGCGGAGAAGCAACAGGCGGGACGGGAAGGGGAGTTGCGGCTTCCGTAGCCGCCGCCTCAGCTTCAATGGCAGGCGCTTCTGCGAGCGTGCTGTCCTGGGCGGGCTCCGACTTCCTCGATCGGACGGTCGCCGGCTGCGGAGGAGACGTCGGCCGGTCACCGGCGCCGCGCGGTACGTCGTAGAAGAAGGTCTGCGTACGGACCTTCCCGTTCGGCCCCCTCACCCGGCGCCGTTCCAGATACCCCGCCGTCTCCAACTCCCGCAGCGCACGCGAGATCAGGATCTCGCCCTCGTCGAAGTGGGCGCAGAGGGCGGCGATGCTGATGCGGGCGCCGTCGGGGACGGAGAGGATGTAGGCCGCGACGCCGATGGTGACCGCGCTGCCGCGCCGCTGGGCGAGGGCGTTGGAGATCACGGTGAAGTTGGCGGTGAGGCGGGTGCGTACGTGAATCACACCGTAGGTCGGTGTGTTCGGTGAAGGTGAGTTCGATGCGTTCGTCGAACCGGAGTTGCCGCACGAGGGCGCGTTAGACTGCGTTTCAGCCATTGGGAAGGTGCTTTCTTCCTGAGCGGTCAGGCCCTCGTTCAGGATTGCCGTCCTGGCGGGGGCCGTCGTCTGTTTGGGGTTGTTTCCGGGAACGTAACTCTCCGCAGCCACTCAGTGCAACCAGGTCACTCCTGAGGGTGAATGGTTCATGTTTCACCGGGGTCCGCAGGGGGAACGGGCGGGCGGAGGAGGGTGGTTGGTTCTTAGTTCTTTACCCAGGTTCTTTAGGGAGGGCCGTGGCCACCCGCATCCCGGCCCACAAGGACCCGGTGCGACCGCATCGCCGCCCCCGCCCGGCACCCGGTCGACTCAGTTACGGCGACCAGCCGGCCAGCGACAGCAAAGGCCCACCGTCGAGATACCGACGCAGGGCGCCCGCGCTCGTGCGGACGAACTCCGCTTCGACCGGGAGGGCGTCGACTTCGACCCAGCGGACCTCGGCGTGCTTGTCGGGTTCGCGGTTCTCGGGCTCGCCGGTCCAGTCGTGGACGGCGAAGACGACGGTGAGGTAGCCGTTGGGGGCTTGGACGCCCTGGGCGCCGTGGACGATGTGCGCGACCTTCAGGGACTCCGGCTTCACTGTCAGCCCGGTCTCCTCGTGCAACTCGCGCACCGCCGTGTCGGTGACCGGCTCGCCGGGTTCGCTCTTGCCGAGGGGCAGGTCCCACATCCCCTGCGCGAACTTGGCGCGCGGTCCGCGCTGGAGGAGGACGACACGGCCCGCGGCCCGGTCGTGCACGATGACGGCTGCCACCAGCACGGTCATGGAGCCGAGGGCGGGCGCGAGGGGTGTGCTGAGGGGTGTGTTGTAGTCGGTCATGGTGCGCCGGAGTCTAGGGCGGCCCACTGACATCGCGTTCCGTCCGCAGGTCCGCGCCGACGACATACCCCTCGTACCCCCGGAGGGGTGCTCACCCCCGTCGCAGCAGCGGCCGTTCCACCAGCGCGTACGAAGTGAGGGCAGCCGCGACCGTCGCCACCATGCCCATCGGCAGCAACTGGTCGTCGGGTACGCCCAGGTCGGAGAGGAGGCGGATGGCGGGGTAGTGCCAGAGGTACATCCCGTAGCTCAGATTGCGGCCCACCCAGGCCAACGCCCCGATCGACAGAAGACGGGAGGGCCAGGACCGTGGGAGCAGGTCCAGCGTTGCCACCGCCGTGGCCGTCAGGACGGCGGCGACCATGAAACCGGCCGTGTACCAGACGGGGTTCCACGCGCTCGCCTCCGCGATCGGGATCTGCCAGGCGATCAGGCCCAGCAGCGTGAGCGCGGGCCAGCACAGGCGTCCCGCCCAGCGACGCAGCAGCGCCAGTCGGGGGTCGTCGGCCCGTAGGCGGGCGAGGACCACGGCCAGCAGCGCGCCGATCAGGAGCTGGTCGGCGCGGGTGTCGGGCCCGTTGTAGATGCGGTGGGCCGCTGTGGGGTCCCAGAGGGCGATGCGCCACAGCAGCGGCAGGACGCACAGGGCTGCCACCCAGGCCAGTGCCCTCCGTGCCGTGGTGTGCCGGAGGAGCAGCAGGATCAGGATCGGCCAGGCCAGATAGAACTGCTCCTCCACCCCCAGGGACCAGGTGTGGCTCAGGGGTGCGGTGAGGTCGGAGTACGGGCCGGACTCACCCGCCCGTACGAGGTTGACCACCGACACCGCCGCCAGCGCCGCCGCCGTCCACGCCCCGTCGAACAGCGGCAGCGGCAGCGCCAGGGAGAGGAGCGCGGTGACCGCGCACATCGTCAGCAGGGCCGGCCCGAGTCGCAGCCAACGCCGCTTGTAGAACGACCGCAGGCGGATGCCGCCGGTGCGGGCGTACTCGGCGATCAGCAGCCGGGTGATGACGAAGCCGCTGAGGGTGAAGAAGACGTCCACGCCGACCGAGCCGCCGGGTACAAGATCCGGCTTCACGTGGTACACGATCACCAGCACGACCGCGACCGTCCGCAGTCCGTCCAGCCCCGCCACCCGCCCACCGCCACGCAGCGCCGATGGAAAACCCCGCCCGCCACCGGATCTCCGGCGCGGTTCCGCCACCGGCCCGCGCGGACTCCGCGCGCTCCGCTCCGTGGCCGCGTCGGCGGCGTCGGCGGCGTCTACCGTGCTCCGGTCGGTGGGGGTGCTCATAACGTCCGCGCCTGCCCAGCCTCGGCGGGGCCACACCCGTTCTGATGTTCCCCACAGCTTCGGCGCCGCTTTCCGGACGCCGCGCCTCCACCCGAAATCCCCCCGTCCTCGCCGGCCGCCTCCCGTCCTCTCAACCCTGGGGCGTCCGCGGCGGTCTACTCTTTCGCCGCGGCCCAGCATGATCTTCGAAGCGCCGTGGCCAGCGGTCATGCGGGTGAGCGGAGAAGAAACAGGATGAACAGCCGTACGGGAACCTCTCGGAGAGTCGGCGCCGGCCGGAACAGGCAGCCGGGGCGACGCGGCCCGCGAATACACCGGACGCGTACGACCGTACGCACCACCGGTGTGCTCAAGAACACGCCGGTCCGTGCCGAGAGCCGCACCCCCCTGCTGTCGGAGCCGGCCCGGCGCATCGCCGCCGGAAGCGCGTTGCTGCTTCTGGTGAGTGGCGTGATCACCGTGGGCGTCTGGTTCTGCATCGCGTTCCAGACCGCCGTCACGCCGGTGCTGCTCGCGCTGCTTCTCTCCGCCCTGCTCGGCCCGTTCTACCGGCGGCTGGTCAGGATGAAGTTCAACAAGTCCCTGGCCGCCGGGCTGACCTGCGCCGCCGTGATCCTGGTCATGGGCGGGGCCGCCTACATCGTCGTGAACGCCCTGATCGACACCGGTGACCAGATCATCGGCTCGCTGCGGGACGCGGCGAAGGACCTCAGCGCGCGGTTCGACGTGGTCGGTACCGCCCTGGACGAACTCGCCACGAACGCCCAGGACCTGCTGTCCAAGTTCGGCGGTACCGCGGTCTCCGGTGTGCTGAACGGCGTCAGTCTGCTCACCGAGATGATCGCCACCGGAACGCTCGCGATCCTGCTCCTGTTCTTCTTCCTCCGCGACTCCGACCGGGCCGTCGCCTCACTGCACTCGCTGGCGCCCCGAGGCTCCGGCGCGAACCTGGAGGTCATGGCCCGGCGCGCCTTCCAGGCGATCGAGGGCTTCATGTTGGGTACGACGATCGTCGCGTTCATCGACGCCGTCTGCATCACGGTCGGTCTGCTGATCCTCCAGGTGCCGGGCGCCGTCGGGCTCGGGGCGCTGGTGTTCATCGGCGCGTACATCCCGTACCTGGGCGCCTTCCTGTCGGGCGCGGTCGCGGTCCTCGTCTCGTTCGCGGACGGGGGGCTCAGCACCGCGCTGTGGGTCCTCGGTGTGGTCACCCTCGTCCAGGTCCTGGAGGGGAACGTGTTCCAGCCGATCATCCAGAGCCGCACGCTCCAGATGCACCCGGCGGTGATCCTGCTCGCCCTCACCGCCGGCGCGGCCCTCGCCGGCATCCTCGGCATGCTCCTCGCCGTACCGCTGACGGCGGCTGCGTTCGGCGTGTTCTCGGAGCTCCGGGGGCGGTACGAGGAAGGCGTCGACTGGCACGAGCGCGCGGGCGTCGGCGCCGGAGTGGCGAGCTGATCACAGCGGGACGATCCGTATGCCCGTATGGCTATACAGCCGTATACGCGTATGCCGGAATGGCTGTGTTGCACCGCGGAGGGGGCCGCCCTGGGTTTCCCTGAGACGGCCCCTCTCAGGTCGACGGCTCCGTGCTCTACCTCTACCGCTCCGCCCTGCGCCTGCGCCGGACCAGCCCCGGCCTGGGGGGCGAGAAGTTCCGCCGGCTGGACAGCCCGACCGGCACGCTCCAGCGCGTGGGACGGGGTGAGGACAGCCGCCGTTTGGGCGGGGTGGGGGCGGCCATCCGGTGTCGTAGCAGGCTGGCAAGGTTCAGGTCGGTAGGTCCCCGGGTGTGCTACTCCGCGCTCCGCAGCAGCGCGGAGTAGCGGCCGCCTAGAGGCGGAGCAGGCGCTGGGTGATCTCCCGGTACTGCCGCAGTGCGAGCCGGAGTTCGTCGGAGTGCGTCTCGGGGTTCTGGTCCTGCCAGCCGGCGCGAAGGAGACTCCGGCGTTCCGCGAGGGCGTTCACGAGCTGGGCGGTGGCTTCGTCGTAGGCGCTCTCGGCCTCTTCCAGCGCCTGTAGCGGGGTGTCGGCGAAGGTGTTGAGGGCGTGCTGCAGGTGTTGGACGATCTTGTCCTGTTCGTCCGACGGGAGCAGTGACTCCGGGCCCGGCTGGCGACGCTGGGCGGAGCCACGGGGTTGGTCCGCGGGCTGCTGAGCGCGTGTCTGGTCGTACATCATCGGGGGTCGCTTCCGTTCCGTCTGAAGGCATCCTTGGTCCGATCGGCAGCCTGCTTCAGGCTTCCGGAGACCCGGTCGATCCTGCCACGGCGTTGCGGTCGCCTGTGGCGGGTGAACCGGCCGAGCTCTTCGGTGATCCTGCCCTTCATTGTCTGCGGCTGGTGCCCGACGGTTCGTGAAACAGTGAGGCCGACCTGGCTGTTGTCCGGGGGCGGGCTCGCGTGGGGGTCTGGGCGAGGCGGGTTGGCGGAATGCTCCGCCGTGTGTTCCCGGGAGTCGCACGATCCCGCTCCGTGCTGCCGGTCCGTGTCAACGTGGTTGCCATGCGATCCGGGCCCCTCTGTCACGGCAGGGGCAGTGACGCGGATGCTCACAGCCCCGCCGCTAGTCGGCCGGGCTACCCGGCGTCGGCGTCGGCGTCGTGCAACGAACCGGTGTGGTCGGTCTGTTCCGCCGTCATGAGAGCGGTCGCGGTCGACTGCGGGGCTTTGCTCGCGCTCGTAGCGGCCATCAGCCGGGCGGCCGAAGCGGCGGTGAGGGCGGTCAGCCGCGCTGGTCCGCGGGCCGGTCCGGCACCGGAGGGGGGATGTCCGAGGTGTCGAAGCCGCCCGAGATGATCTGCCCGGCGAGGTCCGACAGGCGCAGGTGACGGGCGCGGGCGTACGACCGGAACGCGTCGAAGGCGTCGTCGACGGAGATGTCCCAGCGCTCCGCCAGGACGCCCTTGACCTGCTCGACCAGGACACGGCTGGTCAGCGCGGTCTCCAACTGGCTGTTCTCCACGTGCGACCGCTCCAGGGTGCGCTGCTGGAGGATCGTGATGGTGGCCACGTCGGCGAGTGCCTGGGCGAGCGCGATGTCGTCGTCGCCGAGATGGTGCGGCGTGGTCTGGAAGAGGTTGAGGGCACCGACGACCCGGTTGCGCAGGCGCAGCGGGATGGCGTGCGTGGCCACGTATCCCGTCTCGCGGGCCTGTGGGGCGAAGCGCGGCCAGCCGGCGGTGCTCTGCGGCCGCGTCAGGTCGATGTTCGTGCGGGCGGTGCCGGTGCGGTAGCACTCCACGCAGGGTCCCTGGTCGTGCTGGAGCGCGAAGAGTTCCAGCAGCCGGGTGTGCTCGTCGGAGGCGGCGATGACCTGCAGTTCACCGTGCGCGTCCGCGAGCAGGATCCCGGCCGCCGCCACGTCGAGCAGCTCGACGCAGCGTGCGGACAGCCTGTGCAGCAGGTCGATGACGTCGAAGTCCTCGACGAGGGAGTCCGCGATCTCCACGAAGATCTCGGCCAGACGTCGTTCACGGGCCATGCCGATCATCCCTTTCCACCGTCGGGCGAATGCGGCCCGCTCACATCGTCGTCGAATCGGAGCCGGCGGGCGACCACGTCCGCCGCAATCTCGCCGAGGGGGCGCTCACTGCTGTAGGCGTGGGCACGCAGGCGCAGGAGCGCCTCCTCCATGGCCACGTCCAGTTGGACACTGATCATGCCCGTAGCCTGGTGGACGACCGCGCGGCGCAGTTCCGACGGCGGTCCCAGCGACATGTCGAACCCGTGCACCTTCCCGTTCCCGCCAGCCCGGCCCCCGTTCAGGAAAGCGCCGGTCAGCGCGGCCGTGAGGGCGGTGGCGTCCGTGTACTGCTGCTCACTCAGCCGCCGGTCGCCGTCGCACAGCAGGGTCAGTACACCGACCCGGATGGCTCCGATGCCCAGCGGAAAGCAGCAGACCCCGTGCACGCCCAGATCGTGCGCGGCCGGCAGCAGCGCGGGCCAGCGCTCAGGGCGCACCCGGCCCAGGTCCGGTTCCACGACGGGCGAACCCGTGCGGACCGCGTCCAAACCCGGTCCCTCACCCAGCGTGAACTGAAGCTCCTCGAACCGCGCACTCAGCTCGGGATGGCACCAGACCGGCTCGGCCACCGGGGCCGGGCCGACCAGCAGCGACAGGACGACGCCCTCGGCGCCCAGCGCCTGTGTACACGCCCGAGCCGGGTCGACCACCTCACCCAGGCGCAGCAACCGCAGGACCTCGGCCATGCCGTCGCTGATCACCGGTCTCCGTCCCACGCCGGCCACGGCACTTCAGGGTGTGGCGCGGCTCGGCCTCCGCCGTACACTACGCGGGCCGCGGCCGCATCGGAGCCGGATCCCGAACGCGGCTCCCCGTCGTTCCGCTGTCTGCCCGGCCAGTGAGCTGGGCGGCGGTGGTCGTGGGCGGTCGGGTCGTGGCATCGCCCCACACCGGGCTGCCGTTCAGGGGCCCGGCAACCTCTCCTGCCAACGCGGTGTCGACACGGGCGAGTGCAAGGTGCTGGGCAGTGGTCGCCGGGGCGATCGGAGCCTCGGCGGGTGCTTCGGTCATCTCGGTCATCTCGGCCATCTCCGCGATCTCGGCTGTTTCGGCCGGCGGCAGGATGCGGTCCTCCCACCAGGAGAGGGCCATCACGACGGCGAGCAGGACGAGGGGAGTCGAAGCGGGAACGATCAGCGCGTACATGGGTACCGCCTGGTATGGATGCGTGCGACGCGGCGGGCGGCAGATCGGTGCCCGCTTGAGGCGCATCGGCGCTTCGCCGGGGTCGCGTGACGAAGGGCGCGTGCGAAACGGCCCCGCTCGTGACACGGCGGGCTCCGGCACCGATGCGCGGGGTGCGCCCTCTGGGGAGCGCCTGGGCGGTGCGACGCTGCCAGGGGCCGGGGCGGCATGTTGCACGCTAGCCCTCGTGGCGGTTCTGCGACAGGCGTCAAGCAGCCATCCATGCCGGACAGGACGCGCTGACGTCACACAGCTTCCCCGGCTTCCCCGGCATCCCCAGCATCCCCGCAATCCCCAGAATCCCCGGCATCCCCGGCTTCCGGGCAGGGCCGGGCAGGGGGTGAGGCACCTGACCCCGGTTTCGATGCTGTGTTCCGCTCCCGGGGAGGTGATGCCGGTCAGGCACCCAGACCGGCAAGGGATTCGGTGTCGTCGACGAAGGCGCGGGCCACCTCGGCCAGGCGCCGGTTGTGGGAGCGGGCGTAACCGCGCAGTGCGGTGAACGCCTGTTCCATGTCGATGCCCTGGCGTTCGGCGAGCTTTCCCTTGGCCTGTTCGATCAGGACCCGGCTGTTCAACGCCGTCTGCAGCTGTTCGTTGAGGACCGTGCTGCGGTGCGCTGTGCGTTGTTGCAGCAGGCTGATGGTGGCGACGTCGGCCAGCGCCTGGGCGATGAGGGTGGCGGGCGGGTCGAAGGGGCCGGGGGCGGCGCGGAAAAGGTTCAGGGCGCCCACGGTCTCGTGCCGCAGGCGCATGGGCAGGGCCTGGACGGCCCCGAATCCGCTGCGGTGGGCCGCCGTGACGAAGCGCGGCCAGCGGTCGATCTCCCGGGTCAGGTCGTGGACGATCACCGGTGCGCCGGTGCGGAAGCACTCGAGGCAGGGGCCTTCGTCGTTCTGGAGCTGGAAGAGCTCCAGCAGGCGTACCTGTTCGTCGGAGGCTGCCATGACGCGGAGTTTGCCGTCCCGGTCGGCGAGCAGCACCCCGGCGGCGCTCGCGTCGAGCATGCTGACGCAGCGGTCGGTCAGCAGGCGCAGGAAGTCGATGAGGTCGAAGTCGGCGACCAGACTGTCGGCCAACTCGACGAACGTCTTGGCCAGGAGTTGTTGATCCATCGTGGGCACCCTTGATTGAACTGGTCCCGGCCCGAAAGGGCGGGAAGTACGGCACGTTCGCGGTCGGCACCCATGCGTCAGGTCTCCTCAGCGGCCTGTTCCGGCTCCGCGTCCGGTGAGAAGCGGAGCCGATGGGCCACCACGTCCGCGGCCACCTCGGCGAGCCGGCGTCCTCGCGCATAGGCGTAGGCGCGAAGCCGGACGAGGGCCTCTTCGATGCCGACGCCGAGTTGGACGGTCAGGATCCCGCTGGCCTGGTCGATCTCCGCGCGGTACGCGCCCAGGTCCTCCACAGGACCACCGTGCGGCGGGCCCGTCTCGTCGATCCGCGCGTCGAGCAGCACCAGAGTCGCGAGATCGGCGAACGCCAGCGCGTCCGCCAGTTCCTCTTCGTTCAGGCGGACCGGAACGCGGGCGTACAGGTCCAGAACTCCCGGGCTGATCGCCCCCATCTGCAGAGGGAGCGCGAACACCGCGCGTGCCCCGGCTTCCAGGGCCGCCTCGGCGAACACCATCCAGCGGTCCTGCAGGTCACGGGTGAGCAGATCGGGTGTCAGGACGGCCGAGCCTTGCAGGAAGGCGTCCACGCAGGGCCCCTCGCCCAGCGTGAGCTGGAGCTCTTCCAGTTGCTCGCTGATGTTGTCGGTGCTGCACAGCGGGTGGCTCGACGCGGTTCGGGACATCACCGAGAGACCGGCCCCGCCGACCGGCAGCGCGGCCACGGCCGCGCTGCACACGTCCGCCACACCGACCCGGACACCGCGTCGCGCCGCTTGCTCGGCCACCAGCATCTGTATGCGGGCCGACCGCTTGTCAGACCCCACCCGGGCCACCGCCTCCGGGCATCGTGACAGGGCCCTCCAGCCACCCCCGGGAGCGGATCGCAGCCGGAGTGGGGTCATAGGCCCCGTCCACCGGCATGCCGCCGAGCGACGCCTGGTGACCGGTCGGCAGGCGTTCCTGCAGCCGACGGAACCGCGCCGGAGCCACGGCGGAGGGCTCGCCGTCCGTCGGCTTCCGTGGCTGTGCCCGCCAGGCGTCGACCGTCATCGACCGTCGCCCGAGAGGACAGGCACGAGCTGGACAGACCCGTGCGGTGGGACCGGATCGGGTGTGGCCGGGGTGTTCACGGGAGAAGCGGGTAGGTGGTTCACCGGAGGACCGAGGAGCAGTTGCCCGCAGCCCACGAGGTCGAGGATCCGGGACATCGTCGGCGGCGGATTGTGCAGGCGCAGGGTTCCGCCGGCCGCGATGGTCTGCTGTGCGGCGTGGAGGAACACGTTGAGTCCGCTGCAGTCGCAGAAGGTGACAGGGGTGAGGTCCACGTCGATGGTGTGGATACCGTCTCGCAGGCACTGTTCCAGGGACACCTGCACCAACGGCGCGGACAGGAGGTCGATCTCACCGGTCAGGGTGATCAGCGCATGTGTGCTTCGGTCGTGGCGGTGGACGGTGAGCTGTGGCACGGGCATGGCGCCTCGGTTCGGAAGACCATCCGGCAGCGGGTGCGGTGGTGCCGGGAGTCCCGGCTCCGGGGGCGCGCTTCCGGGGGCGTGGTTTCGGCGGAGGCAGAGCACCGGCCGGTCCGACAGCCCTGCACGGCAGGACAGAGGATCCACCCAGTTCCCTCCAGGGATGCGCCGGGTGACGGACGAGGAGTCCGCACCTGACAGTCATCTGTGTTCGGGCAAACAGCATGCCGCCGGGGTCTGGGACGTCTGCACAGCAGCCTAGTCCTCGCGTCGTTCGATTGACAGGCGTAGCCGCCCGGCCATGGGAGGTGAATGGGTGCAAAAAACACGGTGCGCGTGCATATCCCACGCACCGCGCGGTACTCACGGATGTGAAGCACGGCGGCCGACGGTCGCCTGAGCACGGCACTCCGCGCATCGCCCGAGGAGGTGGCCCGCATGACGGAGCCCAACAGTTCAACTCTGCAGCAGTCCGGTCCGGACGATCCCCGCTCCCACCGGGGCACGACGTTGCCGACGGCGGCGGAGCCCCGCGGCAGGACCACCATCGCGGACGGGGTGGTGGAGAAAATAGCCGGAATCGCGGCACGGGAGACCCCCGGTATCCACGCGCTGGGCGGTGGATTCACCCGCACCATGGGCGCCATGCGCGACCGGGTTCCGGGTGGACAACCGAGCGCCGGGCGCGGCGTCAAGGTCGAGGTCGGCGAGAAGCAGACCGCGATCGACCTCCAGGTCGTCGTGGAATACGGGGTGAGCATCAGCGACGTAGCCGCGGACGTCCGCGACAACGTGATCACGGCGGTGGAACGGATGACGGGTCTGGAAGTAGTCGAGGTGAACATCGCGGTCAACGACGTCCACCTGCCGGACGAGGACGTACCGGAGACCACCGAGGGGCGCGTGCAGTAGGACGACGTCCCACTTCCGTGAGGAAGCTGTTGCGGGTGGTCGCCGTGCTCGACGGTGTCGCACGAAACCCGGGTCGCGCTTCCTTGACCCAGTTCCAGGAGGTGCTGCGGTCGCTGTTCGCTGGAGGCGAGCGCGAAGCAGGTACGGCGCCTGCACGTGCTGTTCGCGGTGCCGCTCTCGGCCGGAGTGAGCCTGGGACGGGTACCCGCATCACCGTGTAGCCGCCAGCGATTTACCCACTTGCTGGCGCATGCGCGAGAGATGCCCCATCTCAGCGGCGACGTGGGCGGTGGGACGTGTCCGGCACCGCTTCAGGAGCCGCCCCCTACGGCCCTCGACGCTCAGGGGCGCATTCGCGTGGGGCACTCGTCGTCCTCTCGAAGTCAGACGACGGCAGGCGCGACACCTGTCGTGCGCGCCTGCCGCATTGCGGCCTTTCAGCCCCGCGGTGCGACGCGGATACGGTTCCCGTCAGGATCGGCTGCGAGGAAGGTCAGCCCGAACCCCGCATCATGAGGCTCGCGCAGGATCGTGACCCCCTGGGAATTCCACTGCTCAAAGGTCGCGTTGAGCTCGTCGGGTCCACCGTCGATGGCCAGGCAGACCTCACCGGTGCGCGGGACGTCCGGTGACAGATCCTCGAACTGGCCAGACCACAGACCGAGGTCAGCGCCTGGCCCGAGGTCGAAGGTGATGTATCCCGAAGTCTCGAACGAGGGGCTCATGCCGAGGAGGTCGCCGTAGAAACGAGCTGCGGCGGGAGCGTCGTTCACGTAGACGATGGACACGACGGATGTGGTCATGGTTGTTCCTTCTCACAGGTGGTAGGTACGCATCCACCAGCCTGGCCGGGATATGCGCCGCATCCTGTCGCAATTCCTGAAAAAATTGGTGTGTGACCCCAGACCGCTTCTTCACCCTGATGCTGCTCCTCACATCGAGGGATGCCGTGACCACACAGGAACTTGCCTCAGCGCTCGGGGTGTCCCTTCGAACCATCACCCGAGACCTGAACTGGCTCCGCGACGCCGGTCTGCCGGTGACCGCACACCGGGGCCGCCTCGGAGGCGTGACCATGCTGCCCGGGTCCGGGCTCGACCTCACGCGACTCACACCGGGTGAGCGTGATCATCTGTCGCTCACCGGGCTGGATGAGAAGCAACGTGCGGAGCTCAACGCATCGGCCGAAAGCCGGCGCGCGCTCTCCAAGATCGCCGCTACACAGCCACGTCGAGTTCATGAGCTCCTGCCGCTCACAGACGTAGTGCACGTGGACAGCCGTCCCTGGCGTCAGGCACGAGCTTCCCGCACGACTCCGGCTTCGCTGATCGGCGCAGTGCGGCGAGGTCGCCGGCTACGGATCGAGTACGACAGCCCACGCGAGTCATGCCCACGCGACCTGGTCGTGGATCCCTACGGGCTGTTTGCCAAGGCCGGCATCTGGTACCTCGTCGCCGACTGTGCCCGAGTGCCACGGATGTACCGACTCGAACGGATCACGACGTGGAAAGAAGTCGACCAGCCACGACGGATCCGCGAGAGCCAGACCCTGGCCACCGTCGCCGCAGCGCTCATTGATCAGTGGGAGCACAACCACGCGATAGAGGTCAGCGCCACCATCGACCAGACCCAGATCGAGCGAGCGCATCGGATCTTCGGCCTACGACTCGTCCCGGACGACCATGAAGAATCCGCCACCGGCCGCAAGGTAACGATCCGCTTCCTGCATCTGGAGGACGTGCGAGCACTACTGCCGTTCGGGAGCGCCATCACTGTGCACGGCCCCACCGAAGCCAGGGCTCACCTCCGCGACCTCGCCACCAATCTTGCCCACCACTATGCGCCGTCACCAACGTCCTGACCCGCAACACCTAGCATCTACAGGTTCTGTCTCGGATGCGCGCGAGCGTCGCCGCCTGCTCCGCCATCCCCAACTTCCATGGTGTCGGGTCCACTTCAGCGATCTCCCGCCACAGTGCCGCCGTGGCCGAGCTGAACGCCGCGAGCGCCTCGGCCTTTGCGTCCCGCCAGGACGGGAACCGACTTGCGAAGGCGAGTGCCTCCTCCACGGAATGCCCGGCGTCCATGAGCCGGAGGATAAGGGCGCCGGGGTCGATCCAGGCCGCCCCTCGTGTTGGCCAGGCCCAGTCGATGAGTCGTGCACGGTCACCGGTGATCAGGAGGTTGTCCGGGGCGAAGTCGGTGTGCAGGAGAGTGTTGCCCTCGAAGTAGTGCAGCGAGCCCGGAGGTGCGTAGTCCGCCCACCGGTCGAAGGCGTCCTTGATCCCTGTACCTGCGGGTGCTGTAACGCTCTGCAGTTCGACAAGCGCGGCTTCCACGAGCGGCAGATCGGGCGAGCCTGGCGTGTAGTCGGCGTGGCGGCCGTCGATCATCTCGTAGCCGAGCAAGCTCCAGCCGCCGAGCTCCAGGTGCCAGTGCAGGCGCGGACAGGACGTAGGTAGATACGGGGCGACGGCCGCCTCGCGGCGCTGGGCAGCGACCTGGGGATGGTCGGCCGGAATGCCCTTCACGAAGACGCTGCCGCTCTCCGTCTCCAGGACGGAGGCGATGCCGGAGTTCATGCCGCCCTGTGCGGTCAGCGACCGGTGCACGGCACCGATCTTGTCGGCGACGGCTCGGCGGACGTCGGCGGGGAGCCTCTCGAAGGGGATGCGGGACATAGACACGCGCGGTTCCTCCGGGGTGCTTGGGTACGGGGAGTGCCGCCCCGGCCAGGGTACGGCCGGGGCGGCACTGAGGGGGTGGAACGAGCGGGCGGCGCGGGCGCCACCCGTGGTGGATCTAGTACGGCTGGTCGTCACCGGCCGAGCAGCTGCACTCGGCGCCCTCGGCAGCCTCGTCCAGGTCGGCGACGATCTGGAACTCGCCATCCTTGATCGACGTGGCGGTCAGTGGCACCGGCAGGGCGCTGGTCGGGTTGTCCGCCGGACGTCGGCCGATGGTGAGCATGACCGGTTCGCGGGGCGGGGTAAGGATTGCGGTGGGCGGAGTCATGATCCGTAACCTCCATGTTGGCAGTAGAGCTCTCGTCGGTCCCCCGCCTCCTGGTAGAGCTTGGCCAGCGGTCGGCACGTGCCTACCTTCGTGCAGCCGGAGCATCCACCGGTGCGGAGCTGTAGGGACTCGGCAACCGCGCCGAGTCGGGGGAGGGCTTCGACGCCCTCGGTGATGAGGTTCACGCTCGGGTCGCGGCCTACCTTGCAGATCGACGCGATGCCGCACGAGGCGGACACGAGCACGATCAGCAGTGGTCCCGTGTAGCGGGCGGCCCGGGCGGCCCGGGCGACCTTGGCGGCGACACAGCCGTTCACGGCTTCCACCAGGCCCTCCACGGGCGGGTGATGATCTCCCGGTACGTATGGTGCGAGGGATTGCGGCCACCGTGCGCGAACACCCAGCTCTGCGGTTCGGCGAAGTCGGTGCCGGGCGGTGAGGTCTTGCCACAGACCGCGCACTGCATCGCGTACGTGGTGGGCTCGGCGTCGGGTTCCCGGTCGGGCTGGAGGGTCCACTCCTTATGGCACATGATCGCGCGGCTGGTCATCGAACCGCCTCCAGAGGCGTGGCGATGTACGGGTGCTGGAGTGCGGCACGGAGGGCGTGCGCGTCGGTGAGGGTGTCGTCGTCGGGCAGCTCGCACCACCCGCCGAACCAGTCGTCGATCCGTTCCGTCCCGGGCGCGACGAGCCACGAGTCGGTGGACAGATGCCGCACTGGCAGGTCGGCCCAGCTGCCGCTGGTTCCCGTTCCGATGGCGTAGTAGAGGCGTTGGTGGGGCCCGTCGTACAGCACCGGGCCGATCGTGGCACCGATGGCCCGCAGGTGGACCAGGACCAGGAAGCCGAGATCCGCGTGGATCCGTACGAGGTCCCAGCCGTGACCGACCTGGAGCAAGCGGAGTCCCGGCACGTCCGCGATCACGGGTGCGCTGCGGAGTGCCTTACGAATGGACACCACGTGTCTCCTTGGCTTCGGAGGTTGAGGTGCGCACCGCGGGGTGGCCGTGGTCGGTCGTCGGCTTGATGGAGCGGACCACGATGAGGCGTGTGCTCGTCGCTCCTATCTGTTGCTTCCGGGCTGCGGCAACGCGCCTCGGGCCGAGGTGGCTGAGGGCGGGTACCACCGTGCCGTAGGTGTCGGGTAGTTCGAGTGCGTCCAGGAGGCCGACAAAGGCGGGGGAGCGGATGGCCACCGTGGCGTCGCGGTCGGTGAAGACGCCGCAGAGGGCCAGTTCGTGCCGACGGCAGTAATCGGTGAGGCAGTCGACGAGCGCCGCATGGCGGACCAGGCCGCCGGTGACGTGTCGCAGGTAGCCGAAGACTTGAGGGAAGGCGACGCGTCGGCGTTCCGTGATGAGTTCGTCGTCCATGTCCACAGCGTCGGTCGGCGTGAAGGGCCTTGAAATGACCTGCTGTTGTACTTCCGTTGCACTTCCCGCCCCACGTCGTCACCGAGAGTGCTTACATACGTGACGGAGGGAGGTAATCCGTGGTCAGCGTGCAGCAGTGGACGGGCCGGGAAGCGAGCGCTCTGCGCGCTGCTCTGCGAATGAGCATGCGGGCCTTCGCCGAGCACCTGGGTGTCGCGCTGCGTACGGTGGCCAAGTGGGAGAGTCTGGGAGCCGAAACCGAGCCCCGGCCCGATACCCAGGCGATCCTCGACACCGCGCTTGCTCGTGCCGATGCTGCCGCCCATGCCCGGTTCGAGGCGGTGCTGTTCCCGGAGCGGAAGAGCGCTAGGCCGGCGGACTACGAGACCTGGACCGAGGACATCGAGCGCGCAGTAGTCTGCGTCAGCCGCCAGGACTTCCCCTTCGCCGCGACCTTGTTGAACCGCTGGCTGGCGAGCCGTAACGCGCACGGCCTGGATGACAAGGGCCTTTATCTGTACGGGCGTTCGCTTGTCCTGCTCGGTGATGTGCAACGAGACCAGGGCGCGATCCTCGGCCCGCTGTCCGCCCGGCAGTCCTACCTGACCGCGCGCGACATGTTCTCCGAGCTCGCCATTCCGCGCCGGGTCGCCCAGATCGAGCTGTCCCTCGCCGTCGCGCAGGAGATGTCAGGTCAGCTGGATGCCTCCGCCCGATGGTACGAGCAACTCGCCGCCGACCAGCGGCTCAGCCGACGGGACCGAGCCCGGGCCCGGTTGTGGATCGGCACGGCTCTGAGCAAGGAGGGCAACAACGAGTACGCCACCAACGTTATGGCTGCTGCCACCCGCGAGTTCGAGGAACTCGGTGAGCCGGAGGACTGGTCCGTGGCACACCAGAAGCTCGCCCTGGCCCACCGCGGCGCCGGCGACCTGAAACAGGCCCTGCACTACATCGACATCGCGCGCACCACCGGCACGGTTGACTCCCCGATGCAGCGAGTGCGGTTGGACACGGCGTACGGGCACATCCTTCTGTCGGATGCGGCGACCCGGAATGATGGGCTGTCCGTCCTCGACCAGGCGGCACAGGTGGCCCAGCAGTTCGGGCTGAGCCACCAGTTGCGCAGCATCGAGGGCATCCGAAAGGGCCAGCAGGGATGAGTCAGGGAGTGCCAGTGCCGGAGCACCAGCAGCGTCAGATCACCGACGAGCAGTTCCACGATGCGACGTTGATCTGGAACTACCACCAGATGGGACATGAGGAGCGCCCCTGTTCGGCGGCGATCGGCCTGGGCAGCCACGACCTGGGAGTGGCCGCCACAGCCGCCGACCTCTACCGCGCCGGCCTCTTCCCCGTCGTCGTTTTCAGCGGCGGCAACAGCCCCACCACTCGCGCCCGCTTCCCGCGCGGCGAGGCCGTCCACTACCGCGAGTACGCCCTGAGCCTGGGCGTGCCGGACGAGGCGATTTTGGTCGAGTCGAAGGCGGCGAACACCGGCCAGAACATCACCTTCTCCCGGGAGTTGCTGGCGGAGGCGGGCGTGGAGGTGGAGTCGCTGCTACTGATCTCCAAGCCGTACATGGAACGCCGCTCGTACGCGACCTGCCGCAAGCTGTGGCCCGAGGCCGAGGTGGTCTGCGCCTCCGAGCCGCTGGAGTTGGACGACTACATCAAGTCCATCGGCGACGAAAAGCTCGTCGTCGACATGCTCGTCGGGGACCTGCAACGGGTGATCGAGTACCCGAAGCTCGGCTTCGCCGTCGAGCAGAACGTACCGGGGGATGTGCATGACGCTTACGAGCGCCTCCTGGGCGCCGGCTTCGACAGCCGACTCATCAACAGCTGACATACGTCGACTCGGGGCGAGCGGCGGGGTGTGCGCGATCCACCAGCCGAACCTGTTTCCTCGGCTGTCCACGCTGGCCAAGCTGTTCGCCGCCGACCGGTGGATCGTCCTCGACGATGTTCAGTTCGTTCGCCGGGACTACCAGCACCGCGCCCGGCTCGGGGCTCTCGACGACCCGAGCAGGCAGCAGTGGCTCACGCTCCCCACGCACCTGCCCAACGGACGCCCGACGCTCGTCAACCAGGCGTTGCTCGTCGAGCCGCGCCGGCCTCGCCGAACAGTCAGCCTGCTCATTCGCCAGTACTACGGTCGTAGCCGCTACTGGCCAGCGGTGAGTGAGGTTTTGGACGTGGTCCTCGATCGGTTCGAGAACACGGACCGTGCGGCGGACCTCGCGAGGACATCGACCCTCGCCCTGCTCACCGCTCTCGGCTGGAATGGTGAAGTGCTGGAAAGCAGCGCCATCCCGACCCGCCAGGGCCGGTCCGAGCGACTGGCCGACCTCGCCGTGGCCACCGGCAGCAACTACTACCTGTGTGGCACCGGCGGCCTGCGCTATCTCGACTACCAGCCGTTCGCCGCCCATGGCATCACCGTTGTGCCTTTCCACACCCCTGTGGATGCAGGCGACCGGCTCTGGCAGTGGGCCCGACGGGTCAGCAGCCTCTGGGCGTTGAGCGCGACCGGCCCGAGTGAACTGGCGATCAGGCTGACTGCCGAACGAGCAGATCGCCTCCTTGGAGACAACGCGTGAGCGATCAGCCCGACAAGCCGTTCTTCCAGATCGTGGCCTGCGCGGCCGGTGTTGCCACCGACGTCGGCAAGCTGATCACTGAGGCTGCGCCAAGCTCGTTTCCGCAGTTCTTGTGTCCTGAACATGAAAGG
>NZ_JAVFVX010000129.1:0-18764 GCF_033441795.1 Streptomyces sp. ADMS
CGCAGAAAACGATCAGAAGATCACTCTCGAACCACCTCGGTGGATCAAGGCTTAGCCCTACGGGCCGGCAGCCGACGACCCCGGTCCTCCCGGCCGCTCTCGCCCTGCGGAGCTGAGGGAACGGCCACGGAGGAAAGACGTAGGCGAGCGGCCCGCAGCGACCCCAGAGGGCAGGAAGCCTGGCCTCGGGACCGCCAACAAAAGCCGACTTGTCGGCAAAAGCCGGAACGCCGCTGGAGCACCAAGCGGAACCATGCATGCCGAATGTGGATTTTATGACGATGATTCCGTCATGGAACGGGGCTTTCGACGCCTGCGCCGCACCCCGCCGACCCGATGGTCGGCGACCCCCGTCAACACCGGTAGGCTCTTCACATGTCCGAACCGACCGGTGCCGCCCGCAGGCGCGGGCCCTTCAAGGTCGGGGACCAGGTTCAGCTGACCGACCCCAAGGGCCGCCACTACACGTTCACGCTCGAAGCCGGAAAGAACTTCCACACCCACAAGGGTTCCTTCCCGCACGACGAGCTGATCGGCGCACCCGAGGGCAGCGTTGTCCGCACCACCGGAAACGTCGCCTACCTCGCGCTGCGCCCCCTGCTCCCCGACTACGTCCTGTCCATGCCCCGCGGTGCCGCCGTGGTCTACCCCAAGGACGCGGGGCAGATCCTCGCCTTCGCCGACATCTTCCCCGGCGCACGCGTCGTGGAAGCGGGCGTCGGCTCCGGCTCACTCAGCAGTTTCCTGCTGCGCGCCATCGGCGACCAGGGCATGTTGCACTCCTACGAGCGCCGCGAGGACTTCGCCGAGATCGCCCAGCAGAACGTCGAGCGCTACTTCGGCGGCCCGCACCCCGCCTGGCAGCTCACCGTCGGCGACCTCCAGGACAACCTCAGCGACACCGAGGTCGACCGTGTCGTCCTGGACATGCTCGCCCCCTGGGAATGCCTGGAGGCCGTCTCCAAGGCGCTTGTCCCCGGTGGCATCGTCTGCTGCTACGTGGCGACCACCACCCAGCTCGCCCGGACCGTCGAGTCCATCCGCGAGATCGGCTGCTTCAACGAGCCGAGCGCCTGGGAGTCGATGATCCGCAACTGGCACATCGAGGGCCTCGCCGTCCGCCCCGACCACCGCATGATCGGCCACACCGGCTTCCTGCTCACCGCCCGGCGCCTCGCCGACGGCGTCGAACCGCCCATGCGCCGCCGCCGCCCCTCCAAGGGCTCCTACGGCGAGGACTACACCGGCCCCAACGCAGACGGTGGCAACGGCCGCTGACCGCGTCAACGCACCGACACCGTGGCCGAGTTCCCGCAGCACACCGGGAACTCGGCCACAACTCTTTCCCGTTGCCGCCGCAACGGCACCAGTGCTGACACCGAACACCGCTCACCCCGCCGTTCCCCCACACTGTGACGTGTGGCACTATGCGGGACACCCCACCGGCACAGTCCTCCACGGGAGACACTCCGAGTGCAGCAATCCGCCGTCCCGGAACTGGCACACACGCACACCCGGCCCATCCACTGGCTCGCCACGGCCACCGCGCTCGCCGGCGTCGTCGCCCTCTCCTCGGCCCTGCAGCCGGACTCCGCCACCGCGGCCCAGGCGGCCGGCCCCGCAGGGAAACCCGCCGCGGCCGTGGCACCCCCCGACCCCACCGGAGTCGACTTCCCCCTCCAGTGCGGCCCACTCCCGATCCTCGTGCAGAACAAGGCCACCGGAGACCTGGACGGCGACGGCGTACCCGAAACGGTCGCTTCCGTACGCTGCGACGCCGGCTCCGGCACCCCGCCCAACGGCGTGTACGTCCTCACCCGGGCCGCCGACTCCGAACCGCGCATCGTCGCGACCCTCGTCGACCCCGGGGACCGCCTCACCGTCACGGATCTCACCGTCACCGACGGCGCCGTCACGGCCACACTCCTCGGCTACTCGTCCCTCGACGTCCCCCGATGCTGTCCCGACGTCAACGAGCGGGCCAAGTGGCAGTGGAACAACGGCGCGTTCCTCCGCTCGACACCCGCCGGCGCACGCGCTGTGTAACACGCGCCCAGCGACCGACGGGCGACACCGCGGAAACGTACGTACGACCAACGTCCTGTGAGAAACCAGACAACGGCGGGCGGCGGGAATCGGCCGGCGATGGCGCGCAGTGATCGGACGATCACTCCGCGTCCGGGCCGAAAACCTCGACCCTGTCCGAAACTCGACGTACGTGAATACAGTCCCCCGGACACTCCTTCGCGGAGTCCACCACATCCGTCAGCAAGGGCAGCGGGACCGGCGTCGTCGCCCCCGGGGCCTGCAGCAACTCGTCCCCGGGGCTCTTCACGTAGGCCAGCCCGTCGATGTCCAGCTCGAAGACCTCGGGCGCGTACTGGACACAGATTCCGTCCCCCGTGCACAGGTCCTGATCGATCCAGACCTCCAACGCCTCACCGCCGGCCCCGGCCAACTCCTGCACGGTCACATCTCCTGCCGTTTCTGTCCCGAGCAAGACGATCCGACGGCAAGTCGGCCCAGCTCTGACGGGTGTTGAACACTTCGACCCTACCTCCGGCCGCTTCCGAATCATGTTCAGTGGGTATTCCCCTGGCGTGAGGGAGAGCGCAAGGGTGAAGATCGGACACACCTCGACAGTCTTTGTGATCTAGGGGTTTCAATCGACACCCACCCAGGTAGGGTCTGGAAGCGTCCAGCTCCCCATGGAGGAGGTGAGGACCGTGGCAGCCCACGACGACGACATGAACCGCGGCATCCGCCCGGGACGAGGGTCCGACGACCCGTCCGGGCAGATTGCCTACCTTGAGCAGGAGATCGCCGTCCTGCGGCGCAAGCTCGCCGACTCTCCGCGACACACGAGGATTCTCGAAGAGCGGATCGTCGAGCTGCAGACCAACCTGGCCGGCGTGTCCGCACAGAACGAGCGGCTCGCCAACACACTCCGTGAGGCGCGCGACCAGATCGTGGCCCTCAAGGAAGAGGTCGACCGGCTGGCACAGCCCCCGGCCGGTTTCGGTGTCTTCCTCGTGGCCAACGAGGACGGCACGGCCGACATCTTCACCGGAGGCCGCAAACTCCGCGTGAACGTCAGCCCCAGCGTCGAGCTCGAAGAGCTCCGGCGCGGCCAGGAAGTGATGCTCAACGAAGCTCTCAACGTGGTCGAGGCCATGGAGTACGAGAGCGTCGGCGACATCGTCACCCTCAAGGAGATCCTCGAGGACGGCGAGCGCGCCCTGGTGCAGGGGCACACCGACGAGGAACGGGTGGTACGGCTCGCCGAGCCGCTCCTGGACGTCGTCATCCGCCCCGGCGACGCCCTCCTGCTCGAACCACGCTCCGGCTACGTCTACGAAGTCGTACCGAAGAGCGAGGTCGAGGAACTCGTCCTCGAAGAAGTCCCCGACATCGGCTACGAGCAGATCGGCGGCCTGGGCAACCAGATCGAAATGATCCGCGACGCGGTCGAACTCCCGTACCTGCATCCCGACCTCTTCAAGGAGCACGAACTCAGGCCGCCCAAGGGCGTCCTGCTCTACGGTCCCCCCGGATGCGGAAAGACACTCATCGCCAAGGCCGTCGCCAACTCGCTGGCCAAAAAGGTCGCCGAAGTCACCGGCCAGGCCCAGGGCAAGAGCTTCTTCCTCAACATCAAGGGCCCCGAACTCCTCAACAAGTACGTCGGCGAGACCGAGCGACAGATCCGCCTCGTCTTCCAGCGTGCGAGGGAGAAGGCCAGCGAGGGCACCCCCGTCATCGTCTTCTTCGACGAGATGGAATCCCTCTTCCGCACCCGCGGATCCGGCGTCAGCTCGGACGTGGAGAACACCATCGTCCCGCAGCTCCTCGCCGAGATCGACGGCGTGGAAGGCCTGCAGAACGTGGTCGTCATCGGTGCCTCCAACCGCGAGGACATGATCGACCCCGCCATCCTGCGCCCCGGCCGCCTCGACGTGAAGATCAAAATCGAGCGTCCGGACGCCGAGTCCGCCAAGGACATCTTCCAGAAGTACCTCACCGAACGCCTCCCGCTGCACCCCGAGGACGTGGGGGAGCACGGCGGCGACAAGGTGGCCACGGTCCAGAGCATGATCCAGACAGCCGTGGAACACATGTACACGGAATCCGAGGAGAACCGCTTCCTGGAAGTCACCTACGCCAACGGTGACAAGGAAGTCCTCTACTTCAAGGACTTCAACTCCGGCGCCATGATCGAGAACATCGTGGGCCGGGCCAAGAAGATGGCGATCAAGGACTTCCTCGACCACAAGCAGAAGGGCATCCGCGTCTCCCACCTCCTCCAGGCATGCGTGGACGAGTTCAAGGAGAACGAGGACCTCCCCAACACCACCAACCCCGACGACTGGGCCCGGATCTCCGGAAAGAAGGGCGAACGGATCGTCTACATCCGTACGCTCATCACCGGAAAGCAGGGCGCGGACACCGGACGCTCCATCGACACGGTGGCGAACACCGGACAGTACCTGTAGAAAACGGGGTGGCTGCGGGTGCCCTCACCGGGTACCCGCAGCCAACTGTTTTTCAGGCCACAGTCGGAGCAACGCAATGACGCAAATGATCTCCCCACCAGCGCAAAGGCGTTCTAGGCTCTTTCGTACCGCCGAGTCGCGCAGTGCGGGGACGGGCACCGCACACGCACCGGAGCGCCAGCGGTACTTGAGCGGCGTCCCCGACCGAGGACACCGCCGGGCAAGGAGGGCCGCATGACCGTACGGCGAGTAATGGGCATCGAGACGGAGTACGGGATCTCCGTCCCCGGCCACCCCAACGCCAATGCCATGCTCACCTCATCCCAGATCGTCAACGCCTACGCGGCGGCGATGCACCGGGCCCGCAGGGCCCGCTGGGACTTCGAGGAGGAGAACCCGCTGCGGGACGCGCGGGGCTTCGACCTCGCCCGCGAGGCCGCCGACTCCAGTCAGCTCACCGACGAGGACATCGGCCTCGCCAATGTCATCCTCACCAACGGGGCACGGCTGTACGTCGACCACGCACACCCCGAATACAGCTCCCCCGAAGTCACCAACCCCCGCGACGCCGTCCTCTGGGACAAGGCCGGCGAACGCATCATGGCCGAAGCCGCCGAACGCGCCGCACAGCTCCCCGGCGCCCAGCCGATCCACCTCTACAAGAACAACACCGACAACAAGGGCGCCTCCTACGGCACGCACGAGAACTACCTGATGAAGCGGGAAACCCCCTTCTCGGACATCGTGCGCCACCTCACGCCGTTCTTCGTCTCCCGCCAGGTCGTCACCGGCGCCGGCCGGGTCGGCATCGGCCAGGACGGCCACGAACACGGCTTCCAGCTCAGCCAGCGCGCGGACTACTTCGAGGTCGAGGTGGGGCTGGAGACCACTCTCAAGCGCCCGATCATCAACACCCGGGACGAGCCCCACGCGGACGCGGAGAAGTACCGCCGCCTCCACGTGATCATCGGCGACGCGAACCTCTCCGAGATCTCGACCTACCTGAAACTGGGCACCACAGCCCTG
Organism: Streptomyces sp. ADMS; assembly: GCF_033441795.1. NCBI lineage: Bacteria > Bacillati > Actinomycetota > Actinomycetes > Kitasatosporales > Streptomycetaceae > Streptomyces > Streptomyces sp. ADMS. Next base: position 5,520 of record NZ_JAVFVX010000129.1, read on the forward strand.
GTCCTCTCCATGATCGAGGACGGCTTCATCGCGGTCGACCTGGCAGTCGACCAGCCCGTACGCACGCTCCACCGGGTCTCCCACGACCCGACGCTCAAGCGTCTGGTCACGCTCCGCAGCGGACGCACGCTGACCGCCGTACAACTCCAGATGGAGTACTTCGAACTCTCGCGCAAGTACGTGGAGGAGCGGTTCGGGGCCGACGCCGACGACCAGACCAAGGACGTCCTGGCCCGCTGGGAAGACACCCTGAACCGCCTGGAGAACGACCCCATGAGTCTCGCCGGCGAGCTCGACTGGGTCGCCAAACGAGAACTCATGGAGGGCTACCGGCGCCGGGACGACCTCGACTGGGACGCCGCCCGGCTGCACCTGGTCGACCTCCAGTACGCCGACGTACGGGCCGAGAAGGGCCTCTACAACCGCCTGGTGGCCCGCGGGCGCATCAAGCGTCTGCTGGGCGAGGACGAGGTCGAGCGGGCCCGCACGAAGCCTCCGGAGGACACACGAGCCTACTTCCGCGGACGCTGCCTGGAGCAGTACGCGGACGACGTCGCGGCGGCCTCCTGGGACTCGGTGATCTTCGATCTGCCGGGCCGGGATTCGCTCCAGCGCGTCCCAACCCTTGAGCCGCTTCGCGGAACGCGTAATCACGTGAAAGCGCTCCTGGACCGCTGCCGCACGGCAGAAGACCTGGTCAGGGTCCTGTCGGGCAACTGAGCGGGCCTCTGGGCCGGGTGTGGCCGGGCAGGGTGGAAAGTGCTGCGTCCGGGAATCATCGAGGTGGTTCCCGGACGTTGTGGCAACAACGGGGCCAATGTCGGACCCTGCTTGTAGGGTCTGATCAAGAACGTCGAACCGAGCGGGGTGAGGGTTATGGCGACCAAGGACACCGGCGGCGGACAGCAGAAGGCGACGCGCAGCACCGAGGAGGTCGAGGAGGCACCTGAGGCACAGGCATCCGAGGACCTCAAGGAGCGCCAGGAGAAGCTGAGCGACGACGTGGACTCCGTCCTGGACGAGATCGATGACGTCTTGGAGGAGAACGCAGAGGATTTCGTTAGGTCCTTCGTTCAAAAGGGCGGACAGTAGTCACATACATGAACGAAATGGCGGCGAGGAAGTGCTCGGCTTGCCAGAAGGTGCTTCCGGCCAGCGCATTCGCGAGCAACAGGTCACGGCCTGACGGCCTTCAGGTCAATTGCCGCGAGTGCGCTGCCGAGTACTACAGGCGCAGTCAGGAAGCCAAGGGCAAGACGGTCCGGGTCAAGGTGCCGGTGCCGAGAGGTCACAAGCGTTGCCCGCAGTGTGAGGAGATCAAGCCGCATTCCCAGTGGGAGCGGAACAAGACCTCGTCGGACGGGTGGGCGAGCTACTGCCGGGACTGCCGCGCCGCGCGAAATCGCGTCAGCTATTTCCAGCGCAAATATGGCCTCACGCCAGCGGAGTTGGACGCAATGGTCGCGGAGCAGCACGGAATTTGCTGTATCTGTCTTTCCGCCCCAGCCGAGCATGTGGATCACTGCCACGAGACGGGTAGGGTCCGAGGCGTACTGTGCTTCAGCTGCAACGCGGCGCTGGGGCAGTTCAAGGATCGGCCCGACGTCATAAGGCGGGCTGCGACATACGTGGAAGGAAACGCGTGGAAGCCAACACTCGTAGCACCGGGCGTCTACCGGCTGCCTTCCTGACGCCCGGGTCGTCGTCCTTCGTCGACTTTCTCTCCGATCATCAGCCCGATCTCCTGCCCGGCAAGCGGATGTTGCCCCCCGTGCAGGGTGTGATCGAGGCGCCGCACGGCACGACCATCGTCGGCGTCACCTTCCCGGGTGGTGTCGTCCTCGCCGGTGACCGGCGGGCGACCATGGGGAACGTCATCGCGCAGCGGGACATCGAGAAGGTGTTCCCGGCGGACGAGTACTCGGCCGTCGGGATCGCCGGCACCGCCGGTCTCGCCGTCGAGATGGTCAAGCTGTTCCAGCTGGAGCTGGAGCACTTCGAGAAGGTGGAGGGTGCGCAGCTCTCGCTCGAGGGCAAGGCGAACCGGCTGTCCACCATGATTCGTTCGAACCTCGGTATGGCCATGCAGGGTCTTGCCGTGGTGCCGCTGTTCGCCGGGTTCGATGTGGACCGGGGGAAGGGGCGCATCTTCTCGTACGACGTGACGGGTGGGCGTTCCGAGGAGCACGGTTATGCGGCGACGGGGTCGGGGTCGCTCTTCGCGCGTGGTGCGATGAAGAAGCTGTATCGCCGTGATCTGAGTGAGTCGGATGCGACGACGCTGGTGATTCAGGCGTTGTACGACGCGGCGGACGACGATTCGGCGACCGGTGGTCCTGATGTCGCGCGCCGGATCTACCCGATTGTCACCGTGATCACCGAGGACGGTTTCCGCAGGCTCGGGGACGAGGAGTCCGCCGAGATCGCCCGTTCGATTCTGGAGCGGCGTCTGGAGCAGCCCGACGGCCCGCGTGCCGCGTTGCTGTAGTGCCTCTCGTTGTTCAGGTGGTCCAGTGACTTCGACAGAAAGGGACGGTTAACCGGTGTCGACGCCGTTCTATGTCTCACCCCAGCAGGCGATGGCAGACCGGGCGGAGTATGCCCGCAAGGGCATCGCCCGTGGTCGCAGCCTGGTTGTGCTGCAGTATGCCGATGGCATCGTGTTCGTCGGCGAGAACCCGTCCCGTGCGCTGCACAAGTTCAGCGAGATCTATGACCGGATCGGCTTCGCGGCTGCCGGCAAGTACAACGAGTACGAGAATCTGCGGATCGGTGGTGTGCGGTATGCCGATCTGCGGGGGTACACGTACGACCGTGATGATGTGACGGCTCGTGGTCTGGCGAACGTGTACGCGCAGACGTTGGGCACGATCTTCTCTTCGGCGGCGGAGAAGCCGTACGAGGTGGAGTTGGTCGTCGCGGAGGTCGGTGACACGACCGACGGTGACCAGATCTACCGGTTGCCCCATGACGGGTCGATCGTCGATGAGCACGGTTCGGTGGCGGTCGGTGGTAACGCCGAGCAGATCAGCAGCTATCTGGATCAGCGTCATCAGGACGGGATGTCGTTGGCCGAGGCGCTGAAGCTGGCGGTTCAGGCGCTGTCGCGCGATACGAACGGTACCGAGCGGGAGATTCCGGCGGAACGGCTGGAGGTGGCGGTGCTGGACCGTACGCGGCCGCAGAAGCGGAAGTTCAAGCGGATCGTCGGTCGTCAGCTGGGGCGGCTGCTGGAGGCCGACGGGGCGAGCACGGAGGCGGAGAGCGCCGACGAGGAGTAGTCCCCGCCTGATCTCCTTTTGAGTACCCCGGTTGCCTCTGGCGGCCGGGGTGTCGGCGTTGGTGGGGGTGGTCAGGGGCGGCTTGCGGGGGGTGCTGTGGAGTCTCGTACGACGAGTTGGACGGGGATGTCGCCCTGGGCGGGGGTGCGGCCGTCGAGGACGGCGAGGAGGGCTTGCATGCCGCGTTCGCCGAAGAGTTCGGCGTCGAGGCGGACCGTGGTGAGTTCGGGGTCGATGGCGGTGGCGAGGGCGAGGTCGTCGAGGCCGGTGACGGAGAGGTCGTCGGGGATGCGCAGGCCGAGGCGGCGGATGGCCTTGTAGGCGCCGGCGGCGAGTTTGTCGTCGTCGCAGACGAGGGCGGTGGGGTGGAGGCCGGGGCCGCTGAGGGCGGCTGTGGTGGCCTGTTGGGCGCCTTCGATGGTGATGGGGGCGCGGATGGTGCGTACGTCGGTGCCGGGGACGGTGGCGAGCCGTGTGGCGAGTTCGTGGGCGCGTACGGCGAAGGTCCACGAGGGGATGTCGGCGGCGAGGTGGAGGAAGCGGCGGTGGCCGAGGGCCAGGAGGTGGTCGGCGATCTGGCGTACGCCGTCGGCGATGTCGAGGTTGACGGTGGCGGCGCCGAGGCTGCCGTGGGGGTCGCTGTCGAGCATGACGAGGGGGAGCTGGTCGCCGCGGATGGTGGTGAGAGCGTCGGCTGCCATGGAGGAGGCGAGGACGCCGTCGAGGGCGGCCTGGGCGGAGTGGAAGGGGTCGCGGGCGGGGCCGATGCCTTCGGGGGAGGGATAGAGGACGACGCCGAAGCCGTGTTCGGCGGCGACGCGGGCGGCCCCGGTGTAGACGCCGGCGAAGAACTCGGTGGTGAGGGCGGGGACGACGAGGAGGACGGTGCGGGTGTGGCCGAGGCGGAGGTTGCGGGCGGCGAGGTTGGGCCGGTAGCCGAGGTCGCGGGCGGCTTCGCGTACGCGCTCGGCGGTGGTCTGGGAGACGCGGCCATGCCATTTGTCGCCGAGGACGAGGGAGACGGCGGCCTGGGAGACGCCCGCGGCCTGGGCGACGTCACGGCTGGTGGGTCGGGTGCTGCCTCGTGCCACCGTGGGCCTGCTCCTTCGTGTGGACGTGCGGACAGGGCACATGGTACGTATGACGGGCGACGTTATACGTAACACTTCCGGCGTCGCGGTTGAGTGGGAAGGGCTGGATCATGGCGGCGGGATACCTGGAGATCCTCAGGGCGCGGCATGCGGTGCGGCTGCTCGTGGGCACCCTGGTGGGCCGGTTGCCGAACGCCACGGCGGCGATCGCGATCGTGCTGTTCGTGCGTGCCGAGGGCGGCACCTACAGCCTGGCCGGTGGGCTCGCGGCGGTGTACGGGGTGGGGAACGCCGTGGGGCAGCCGCTGCTGGGGCGGCTGGTCGATCTGTGCGGGCAGCCGCGGGTCCAGTTGTCGGCCGCGATGGTGTCGGCGTTCGGTATGGGCGTGTTCGCGTTCGCGGGCACCGATCCGCTGCCGTTCGCGTATGCCGCCGTGGCGGTCGCCGGGCTTTTCACGCCTCCTCTGGAGGGTGGTCTGCGGGCGCTGTGGCCTTCTGTCCTCCGTAAGGAGGGCCAGGTGCACACGGCGTACGCGATGGACGCGGTGGCGCAGGAAGTCATGTTCACCGTGGGGCCGTTGCTGGTGACGCTGTGCGCGTCGCTGTGGTCGGCGCAGGCCGCGCTGCTCGTCCTGAACGTGATCGGGGTCCTGGGTGCCCTCTCCGTGGTGCTGACGCCGCCTTCGCGGGCGTGGCGTTCGGCGCCGCGTGAGGCGCACTGGCTGGGCGCGCTGCGGTCGCCGGGGCTGCTGGTGATGCTCGGGGCGTTCCTGTTCGTGGGGATCGCGCTGGGGTCCATCACGGTCGCGTCGGTGTCGTACGCGGACGACCACGGCGGGGACACGGTGTACGGCTGGCTGATGGCGGCCGTCGGGCTGGGCGCGCTGCTCGGCGGGACGGTGTACGGGGCGCGGCAGTGGAGTGGGCCGGCGGAGCGGCGGCTGACGGTGCTGGTGGGGCTTCTGGCGGTGTGTTACCTGCCGTTGACGCTGCTGCCGGGTGCGGTCGCGATGACGCTGCTGATGGTGCTCGCCGGGGTGTTCCTGGCACCGGCTCTCGCGTGTGTGTTCGTGCTGGTGGACCGGCATGCTCCGCGGGGGACGGTCACCGAGGCTTTCTCCTGGCTTGTGACGACGTTCACCGTGGGCGCGTCGCTGGGAACGGGGCTCACGGGGCCGGTCGTCGAATGGGGTGGAACGCTGTGGGGGTTCGTCGTGCCGGGTGGCGCGGGAGCCGTGTCGTTGCTGGTTCTGCTGGTCACCGGGCGGGTGCTGGCCGCTCCCGCCGGGGGTGCGGTGGTTGCGGTCTCATCGGAAAATGATCCAAACCGTGCTGCCGGAACCCGTTTCAGGTCGGTGGATCGGGCGTAATGTTCAGTCATGGACCGCCGCATTTTCGGGCTGGAGAACGAGTACGGCGTCACGTGTACGTTCAGGGGACAGCGGCGTCTGTCTCCCGACGAGGTGGCTCGGTACCTCTTCCGCCGTGTCGTGTCATGGGGCCGTAGCAGCAATGTCTTTCTGCGAAACGGCGCACGCCTCTATCTTGACGTGGGATCACATCCGGAATACGCGACACCGGAATGTGACAACGTGACGGAACTCGTCACCCACGACAAGGCCGGCGAGCGCATTCTCGAAGGACTCCTGGTGGACGCCGAACGACGCCTGCACGAGGAAGGAATCGCGGGCGACGTCTACCTCTTCAAGAACAACACGGACTCGGCGGGCAACTCGTACGGTTGCCACGAGAACTATCTGGTGGCCCGGCACGGGGAGTTCTCCCGGCTCGCGGACATCCTCATCCCGTTCCTCGTCACCCGCCAGCTTCTGTGCGGTGCGGGCAAGGTGCTGCAGACGCCGCGCGGTGCCGTGTACTGCGTGAGTCAGCGGGCGGAGCACATCTGGGAGGGCGTCTCCTCGGCGACGACCCGGTCCCGGCCGATCATCAACACGCGTGACGAACCCCACGCGGACGCCGAGCGCTATCGCCGACTGCATGTCATCGTCGGTGATTCGAACATGTCCGAGACGACGATGCTCCTGAAGGTCGGTGCCACCGACCTCGTGCTGCGCATGATCGAGGCGGGCACGGTGATGCGGGACCTGACCCTGGAGAACCCTATCCGGGCGATCCGAGAGGTCAGCCACGACATCACGGGCCGTCGCAAGGTGCGGCTGGCCAGCGGCCGGGAGGCCTCGGCGCTGGATGTGCAGCGCGAGTACTACGAGAAGGCCGTGGACTTCGTCGAGCGGCGAGGTATCCGCACAGGCACGGTCGAGCAGGTGCTGGAGCTGTGGGGCAGGGTGCTCGACTCCATCGAGGCCGAGGATCTGGACCGGATCGGTACCGAGATCGACTGGGTGATGAAGTACCAGCTCATCGAGCGGTACCGGGCCAAGCACAATATGACGATGTCGCATCCGCGCGTCGCTCAGATAGACCTCGCCTATCACGACATCCATCGCAGGCGGGGTCTTTACTACCTGCTGGAGAGGAAGAACCAAGCGGCCCGGATCTGCAACGACTTGAAGATCTTCGAGGGCAAGTCGGTCCCGCCGCAGACCACACGGGCGCGGCTGCGTGGTGACTTCATCCGGCGTGCGCAGGAGCAGCGCCGTGATTTCACGGTCGACTGGGTGCATCTGAAGCTCAACGACCAGGCGCAGCGCACGGTGTTGTGCAAGGACCCGTTCCGCAGTGTCGACGAACGGGTGGAGAAGCTGATCGCCGGTATGTGAGATTTGCGGCCGGATGTTCCCCCTCTCTCGAATTCGCTCGAGCGGGAGGGGCCCGACCGGAACGCAACGCGGGCGCCGTACGTTTTCCGTACGGCGCCCTTCTCACGCCGTAGAGTTGCGCGCACGCCAGCAACACAAGATCGACACCGATACGAGGCTTTCACCGTGCGCCGACGCTCAGTTCTCCTTGCCCTACCTGCCGGACTTGTCACGCTCGCGGGATGCGGTGACGACGAGTCCGACAAGAGCAAGGCCAGTGACAGCAGCCCGTCCCCTTCGGCGTCGGGCTCGTCGACGGCCCCGGCGCCGAAGATCGTCGACGGTCCGCTGCCCGCGGTCACGGCGGGGGCGAAGTTCGGCGAGAAGCCGACCGTGGCCAAGGGCAGCGGTGAGCCCTCGAAGGATCTCGCGGTGAAGACACTCATCGCGGGCAGCGGCAGGACGGTCGCGGAGAACGACTACGTCGTGGCGAACTACCTGGGCCAGGTCTGGGATTCGGCGAAGGTCTTCGACAACTCGTACGACCGGGGGTCCGCGCTCGTCATCCAGCTCGCGCAGGGCAGCATCATCGACGGCTGGCGGTATGCGCTGACGGGCAAGAAGGCCGGCAGCCGTGTCGAGATGGCCGTCCCGCCGACCTGGGGTTACGGCACGCAGGGCAACTCGCAGGCGGGTATCAAGGGCACCGACACGCTGGTGTTCGTGGTGGACGTCAAGGACACGTTCAACGCGAAGAGTTCGGCGAAGGGCAAGGTCGTCGCCCAGGACGACGCCGCTCTGCCGAAGGTGGGTACGAACACGGACGGCGCGGCGCCCTCGATCGAGGTCCCGAAGTCCGCCGCGCCGACGAAGCTGGTGGCGAACTACGTCATCGAGGGCGAGGGCGAAGTGGTCAAGGAGACCGAGTCGGTCCTCGTGCAGTACAAGGGCGTGCTGTGGGACACGGGCAAGGAGTTCGACTCGTCGTACAAGAACGGGCAGTTGGTCTCGTTCGGGCTGTCGCAGGTCGTCAAGGGCTGGTCGCAGGGGCTGACGGGCAAGAAGGTCGGCAGCCGCGTGATGATCTCGATTCCGCCGGCCCTGGGCTACGGGGACAACCCGCCGCAGGGCAGTGGCATCGAGAAGGACTCCGTACTGGTGTTCTCCGTGGACATCCTCGCGAAGATGTGACCCCTTCGGGGAGGTCGGCCTGGCGCGGGTGTCACGGTGCCGGAGATGAAAGACTGTGTGCGTTGCCTTTGTTCATTCACCAGCAGGAGCCAGAGACGTGAGCATCGAGAAGCCCGAGATCGACTTCCCCGGCGGCGAGCCCCCGGCGGACCTCCAGATCAAGGACATCTGGGAGGGCGACGGCGCCGAAGCGGTGGCGGGTCAGAACGTCACCGTCCACTACGTGGGCGTTTCCTTCAGCACGGGCGAGGAGTTCGACGCCAGCTGGAACCGGGGCAACCCCTTCAAGTTCCCGCTGGGCGGGGGCCGGGTCATCAAGGGCTGGGACCTCGGTGTGCAGGGCATGAAGGTCGGTGGCCGGCGTGAGCTGACCATCCCGGCCCACCTCGCCTACGGCAACCAGAGCCCGACGCCGGCGATCAAGCCGGGCGAGACGCTGATCTTCGTGGTGGACCTGATCGCGGTCTGACCGTCCGGTCCGATCGTCGTACGACAGTCGAATGGGATCGGAATCAGGTCGGATCGTCGTACGACGTGGGTACGGGGTCTGACCGAACTCGATCATCCGGGGTCCATGCCTGTCCGGGCATGGGCCCTCGGCTTTTGCCGCGCCACTTCGGAGCGGTACGGTCATCCGTCGTAGGCACCATAGGGAAGACGAAGGGCGTCGATGGCCATCGCCAAGGCAGAGCGGCTGATGAATCTGGCGCTGTGTCTGCTCGGGACCCGCAGACCGCTGAGCAAGCGCGAGCTGCGTGACTCCATCGAGGCCTATCTCGAAGCGGGCAGCGACGACTCCTTCAACCGGATGTTCGAGCGGGACAAGGACGATCTGCGCGAGCTCGGTCTGGTCATCGAGACGGTGGAGAACCTCGACGGTGAGGTCGGCTACCGCGCAGGCCGCGACAGCAACCGGCTGCCGCCCATCACCCTCGACGCCGAGGAGGCCGCCGCCCTGGGCCTGGCCGCGAAGGTCTGGCAGCAGGCGAGGCTCGCCGGAGCGGCCAGTGGCGCGCTGCAGAAGCTGCGCGCGGCCGGACTGCCCGAGGACGTCGACCCCTACGAGGCCCATGGCGCCCTGGAGCCGAGGATTCCGGTGCACGAGGCCGCCTTCGAACCGCTGATGCTGGCCTGCCGGGACCGCCGCCCGGTCCTCTTCGACTACCGCAAGGCCACCGCCGCCCGGCCCGAGCCCCGTCAGGTGGAGCCGTGGGCGCTGGAGTGCTGGCGCGGCCACTGGTACCTGGCGGGCTGGGACCGTGACCGGGGCGCCGAACGCGTGTTCAGGCTGTCGCGGATCACCGGCAAGGTCCGCAGCCGGGGCGCGAAGTTCACCGCCGAGGTGCCCGATGTCGTCACGGTCCGCGAGACCGTCGCCAGCTGGGCGGGGGAGACCGCCGACCGTTCCGCGCTGATCCGGCTGCGGGCGGGTGCCGGCTACCCCCTTCGGGCGAAGGCGTCCCAGGTGCGGGAACTCGGTGAGGGCTGGGACGAGTTGGAGATTCCGTACGGGCATGGGCTGGACGCCTGGCTGGTGGAGTTCGGGCCGGACGTGGTGGTCCTGGAGCCGGCCGAGCTGCGGTCCGACGTGGTGGACCGGCTGCGCGCCGTGGCCAAGGGCTGAGGGGGAGCACAAGCAAGTGGCAGGCAAACCGGCCAGGCCCGTGAACGCCATCGACCAGACGCGGCGAATGCTGTCCCTGGTGACGTATCTGCGCGAGCGGCCCGGCGCGCGCGTCGCCGAAGTCGCCCGCGCGTTCGGGATCACCGAGGACGAGCTGGTCTCGGACCTGGACGTGCTGCCCATGTGCGGCACCAGCTTCCGCGGTGGCGACCTGCTCGACATCGACACCGACGGCGAGCGGATCTGGTGGCACAACCCTGCGGCCCTCGGCGAGGAGGCCGCCGAACCGCTGAGGCTGGCCGCCGACGAGGCGACCGCGCTGCTGGTCGCCGCCCGCGCGGTGTCCACACTGCCCGGGCTGCGCGAGGGCGACCGGCAGGCGCTGCTGCGGGCCACCGCCAAGGTGGAGACGGCGGCCGGCGAGGCAGCCGGGGCCAGCGCGCGGCTGTCGGTGACCTTCGAGTCGGAGGGCGGGGTCTTCGCGGACGTCGACCGGGCGATCTCGGAGCGCCGCCGCCTGTGGATCCGCTACTACTCGCCCGCACGCGACGAGGTCACCGCGCGGGAGATCGACCCGATCCGCCTGGTCAGCGTCGGACACACCTACGTGGAGGCCTGGTGCCGGCGCTCCGAGGCGCGCCGCACCTTCCGACTCGACCGGGTCGCCGAGATCAGGATCCTGGACGAGCCGGCCGCGCCGCCCGAGATAGAACTGCGGGACCTGTCGGAGGGGCTGGTGCAGCCCGCCGCCGAGGACCCCGAGGTGGTCGTCGAGGTCGGCCCCGGCGGGCGCTGGGTCGCCGAGTACTACCCGCACGACAGCGCCGATGAGCTTCCCGACGGCGGGCTGCGTATCACCCTGCGCACCCCCGATCCGGCGTCCCTGAGGCGCCTGGCGCTGCGACTCGGCCGCGACGGGCGCATCGTCTCGCCGCAGGACCTCGCGGACAGCGCCCGGCAGGCCGCCCGGGAGGCGCTGGCGGCGTACGACGCTCCGCAGGCCGCTCCCGGGACGCGGGGACGGCCGTCCGGGGAGCACGGAGTTCAGGACGGGCTGTACGACAGACGGGAGCAGGGGTGTTGAGCGAGTCTCCGATGTCAGGTGTGCGGGACATGACCGTGGCCGCGGCCTTCGCCGGAATGAGAAGAGCGGCCCCTGTCGTGTTCCGGGCCGCCTGCCCGGACTGCCGCGGCAACTTCGAGCTCACCGCGAGTTCCCTGCGCCTGGCCATCGGCGCCACCAGCCGTACCACCTTCTACTCCTTCACCTGCCCGGCCTGCGACGTGACCGTCCGTAAACCGGCCGGCGAGCGCGTCGTGGAACTGCTCACCGGCGGCGGGGTCAGGACACTGCGGCTGGCCGCACCGTCGTGAGGGACCGGGCCTGTCCGGCGGAACAGGTCGCAGGACAGCCACGGTGCCGAAACAAGGCAGGGGCGTGCCACGCCCCGGGTCTTCGGCATGATCCGCCGGACTGGCCCTGGGGGCCCGAGGGCGACGCCCGGTAAGGGGCTAGGCTCGGTGCCATGTTCTGGCCGATGTTCGCGATCGCTGTGGGGTTCCTGGGGCTCGCCGTTCTCGGTGTGCTCGCCGTCCGGGTCTTCCTGGAGGCGCGGCGCCTGGGAAAGCAGGTCACGGACTCCGCGAGGCGCATCAACCGGGCCGCCGAGGACCTGGAACGGGCGGCCGTGCACACGGCACGCTCTGTGGATGCTCTGTGAGTCCCCGGCGGCTCTCCTGTGAGTCCACGGGTTGATGTGTTTTGGGCGACTTCGCCCTGTCACCTTGTCGGGGTCGGCAGGTACGCTGCTGATCGCGGCCGGAAAACGAGGCCCGGACCGCGGACCGGGAGTACGCACAGGGATTGCCTCAGGTTTACCCCAGAGCGTTACGATCGCTGTCAACACGATGGTCGGGCACCTGTCCGAACGATCGGACAGCACCCCATCCAGCCGCCTCGGTGAGAAGGTAAAGACTTATGTTCGGAAGGCTCGGAGCTCCCGAGATCATTCTCATCCTCGTCGTCATCATCCTGCTGTTCGGCGCGAAGAAGCTTCCGGACATGGCGCGCTCGCTCGGCAAGTCCGCGCGCATCCTGAAGAGCGAGGCCAAGGCGATGAAGTCCGAGGGCCAGGAAACCACCCCCGCCGGCCCGCCGCACACCGACGAGCAGCCCCCGGCACAGCGCACCATCCAGGCCGCCCCCGGTGACGTGACGAGCTCGCGCCCGGTCACCGAGCCCACGGACACGACCAAGCGCTGACGCTGACGCAGGGCCGGACACCTCCCGGCCTGCCGCATGAGATGAGGACGTGGGTTGCTCAAGTCTGCCCGCAACAAGGAGGAGAAGGGGAGGGATCCCGAGGGGCGGATGCCCCTCGTGGAGCATCTCCGTGAACTCCGCAACCGGGTCGCGAAGGCCCTGCTGGCCATTGTCGTCGTCACGGTCGTGGCCGCCTTCTTCTACAACGACATCATCAACGTCTTCACGAAGCCGGTGCTCGACTCGGTTGGATGTCCGTCATCCTTCTCCGAGCTGGCGAAGCAGCAGAGTGAGGGGGACAACCCCTGTGCGCAGATCACGATCAACGGCCTGCTCGCGCCCTTCACGCTCGCGCTGAAGGTGTCGCTCATGGCCGGCGTCGTGCTCGCCTCGCCGGTCTGGCTCTACCAGCTGTGGGCGTTCGTCGCACCGGGCCTGCACAAGGGCGAGAAGAAGTACGCGTACGCGTTCGTCGCCTCCGGCGTCCCGCTGTTCCTCGGCGGCGCCTACTTCGCCTACCGGGTGCTCCCCACCACCGCGAAGGTCCTGATCGAGTTCACGCCGTTCGGCGTCGACAACCTGCTGCCGCTGGACGACCTGCTGGACCTCGTCACGCGCATGGTGCTCGTCTTCGGTCTGTCCTTCGAACTGCCGCTGCTGCTGATCATGCTCAACATCACCGGCATTCTCACCGGCAAGCGCATGGCCGGCTGGTGGCGCGCCATGATCATGGGCATCACGGTGTTCGCGGCGATCGCGACGCCCAGTACGGACCCGCTGACCATGCTGGCACTCGCCGGACCGATCTGGATCCTGTACTTCGGCGCGGTCGGCTTCTCGCTGACGAACGACCGGCGCAGGCGCCGCCGCGAAGAGGCGGGCCCCGGCGACGACGAGGCCTCCGACCTGGACCTCACCCCCGAGGACATCGGCGAGATCGAGACCGTCCCCGCCAGCCGGGCCCTGCCTGAACAGGCGGGCACGGAACGGGTCAACGGCTACGACGACGTGACCTGAGGGTCTCCGACGCTCCATCTCACCAGCCCGACGCGGAAGCGGCCGGGTGCGCCCGCCC
>NZ_JAVFVX010000012.1:0-53620 GCF_033441795.1 Streptomyces sp. ADMS
GTCTCCTCGATCAGGACCGGCACCGCGGCCGTGGTCTGCGGGTGGTTCGGCTGCTTCAGCATGCGCACCGAGGAGATCCCGGAGCCCGCGAACGTCACCTCGACCTGGACGTCGCCCTTCTCGGTGGTCACGGTGGTACCCGCGACGACCGTGGACGACGTACCAGAGGAACCCGAGGCGGCGGAGGACGACGCGGACGGCGTCGAGGCGGGGGTGGAGGCCTCCGAGGACGTGATGCCCAGCGACGGCTCGTAGAGCCAGACGGGGACCAGGCCCGCGATGCTCAGGACCAGTACAGGCAGTGCTCGTTTCACGACGTTCCTCTTATCCGGCCAGGCTGAAGCGCTCGAAATGGGTCTGCGACCTGGGCACGCCCAGTTCCCGCAGGCTGCGCAGCACCGCGTTCATCATGGGCGGCGGGCCGCACAGGAAGACGTCCCGGTCCGTGATGTCCGGCACCAGCTTCGCCAGCTCGGCGGGGGCCAGTCTGTCGGGGGTGGCCGGCCCGCTCACCAGGTGCAGCTCGGATCCCTTGGCGTGGGCGAGTTCCCGCAGCTCTTCGTAGAGGACGGCGTCCTGGTCCCTGGCCACCCGGTAGATGACCACGGCGTGGCCCTCTATCTCCTCCAGCAGCGCGCGGATGGGCGTGACGCCCACACCGCCGGCGATGAGGACGGCCTCGGGGCGGGTGCGGTGCATCGCGGTGAAAGCGCCGTAGGGGCCCTCGGCGAAGACACGGGTGCCGACCGGGATGTGCTTCAGGGCGGCGGTGCCGTCGCCGGCCACCTTCGCGGTCAGCCGCAGCGACCTGCCGTCGGGCGCAGCCGACAGCGAGAAGGGGTTCGCCTGCCACCAGCGGTCCTTGGTCAGGAACCGCCACAGGAAGAACTGTCCGGCACGGGCGGGCAGCTTGTCGAGGTCGCGGCCCGTCATGTAGATCGAGACGACGTTGTCGGCCTCGGGGACGACTGCCGAGACGCGCAGCTGGTGACGCAGGTTCCTGCGAAGCGGCAGCACCACCCGGCCCAGGAACACCGAGCCGAGAGCCACGCCCCACATGGTCCACCAGTACGTGGTCGCGGCGGACGAGGAGGTGAAGGTCGTACCGACGCCGACCTGGTGCGTGAACGCCAGGACCACGGCCGCATAGGTGTACAGGTGGATGAAGTGCCAGGTCTCGTAGGCGAGCCGGCGGCGGGCGTAGCGCGCGGAGACCGCGCCGATGATCATGATCAGGACGAGGGCGACGATCGCGCGCAGCACGCCCTCGGTGGTCTCGGCCAGCTCCACCAGCTCGTCGACCGGGCCCATGGAGGTGCCCTCGGCGTAGCCGAACGCGATGAACACCGCGTGGGCCATCAGCGTCCACAGCAGGCCGAAGCCGACCCAGCGGTGCCAGGAGGTCAGCCGGTCCATGCCGATGCGGTGGTCCAGCCACGGCAGCCGGGCCACCAGCACCAGCTGGAAGGCCATGAAGAGAGCGCCGTACAGCCCGGCGAGCCGGCCCATCACGATCAGGGCGTTCGACGCGAATCCGGCCTGGGTGAAGAAGACGGTCACGACGGCCACGTTGGCGGCCAGCACGGCGTACAGGCCGGTGCGGGCCACCACTTTGGGTCGTATCGCCGTGGGGGGCGCGGGAGGCGATTGGACGGTCGTCACGGACGGTGCTCCTTGATCGGGTCCGGGGACACCGAGCTTGACCGACGGTAGCTGTCGTTCTGCTGTCGTTGGACTTTCAAGTTGTTATCGATCGTGCGCAGGGAGGGAGGGAGCTATGGCGCCGGAAGCAGCGTGCAGCACTATGAGCACGTGGAAAAAGTACGACTTCTCGTTGTGGACGACGATCCGCCCATCGCCGACCTGGTCGCGACGGTCGCCCGCTACGAGGGCTGGGAGGCGGCCACCGCGTACTCCGGTGAGGAGGCGCTGAGCCGGGCCGCCGAGTTCCATCCGGACATCGTGGTGCTCGACCTGATGCTTCCGGGCCTCGACGGTTTCGCCGTGCTCGACCGGCTGCGGCTGTCGGGCACGATGGTGCCCGTGGTCTTCCTCACCGCCCGGGACGGAGTCGCCGACCGGGTCGCGGGACTGACCCGGGGCGGCGACGACTATCTGGTCAAACCGTTCGCCGTGGAGGAACTCATGGCCCGGCTGCGGACCGTGCTGCGCCGCAGCGCCGGCCCAGGCTTCCAGCGGTCCGTGCTCCAGGTGGCCGACCTCACGATGGACGAGGACACCCGCGAGGTCCGCCGCGGCGAGAAACGGCTCACGCTCACCCCGACCGAGTACGAGGTACTGCGCTACCTGCTGCGCAAGTCACCGACCGTGCTCACCAAGGCGCAGATCCTCGACCACGTCTGGGAGTACGGCTTCGGCGGCCGTTCGAACGTCGTGGAACTGGTCGTCAGCCGGCTGCGCCGCAAACTCGACGACCCCGCAGAGCACGAGGAACCGCTGATCCACACCGTGCGAGGCGTCGGCTACGTGGTGCGGCAGGTCGCCGGGTGATCCGCCACTGCCGGGAGAACTACCGCAGGCTGCGGCTGGGCACCCGGCTGGCGCTGGGGATGGGCGTGCTCTCGCTGGCAGTGTTCGCCGTCGTCGGCATGGCGCTCTCGACGTACATGCGGGAGTACCTGGAACGCCAGCTCAGCGACCAGATGAAGCTCGTCCAGGTCACCCAGTCCAAGGACGTCGAGGACTACGGCAGCGTGCAGGGCAAGCCGTACTACGGCTGGTACACCGCCTCGTACAAGGTCTCGGGCGACAAGCCCGTACTCCGAGAGCCCGCCGACGTGCCGACGGACTCCGAGGAACTCGCCGCCACCGCGACGCTTCTGCGGTCCTCCGGCACCGACCCCGTCCTGCGCACCGTGCGCATCGGCGGGGAGGCCTACCGGCTGCGTGCCTGCGAGGTCGAGGCCGGGGTGGTCCTGGTCACCGCGGCGCCCATGGACGACATAGAGGACACCATGGACCAGCTGGTCACGGTCCAGGTCGTCGCCTTCGCGCTCGCCCTGCTCGGCCTCGTGATCTTCGGCCGCGCGGTGCTCCGGCGCGGCCTCCGGCCCCTCAGCGACATGGCCCACACCGCCCGCGGCATCACCTCGCACGACTTCACCGACTCCGCCCGGCTGCCCGTACGCGCCGACCGGGGCGACGGCGGCCCGGAGGTCGAGGAGCTGCGCACCGCGTTCAACACCATGCTCGAACACATCGACGACTCGCTCGCCGTGCGCACGGAGGCCGAACAGCGCCTGCGCCGCTTCGTCGCGGACGCCTCGCACGAACTGCGTACACCCCTGATGTCGGTACGGGGCTATGCGGACCTCTTCCAGTACGCCGCCGCCAACGAGCCCGGCGAACGGGACAAGCACCTGGCCCGGCTGCGCGCCGAGGCGGCCCGGATGGGCGTCCTGCTCGACGACCTGCTGCTGCTCGCCCGGCTCGACGCGGCACAGATCGAGACACCACTGCGCCCGGAGAACGCCGACCTGGTGGAACTGACCGGCCAGGCGGCCGACGCCTTCCGTGCGGGCCACCCGGGACACCCTCTGACGGTGACGGCCGCCCCGAAGGAACTGCCGCTGCGTCTCGACCCGCTGCGTATCCGGCAGGTCCTGGACAACCTGCTGACCAACGCGGCCGTACACACTCCTGCCGGCACCCCGGTGTCCCTGGAGGTGACCGTCGCCGACGGCCACGCGGCGGTCCGGGTCACCGACGCGGGCCCCGGCATTCCGGCCGCCGACCAGGACCGGGTCTTCGACCGCTTCTACCGCGTGGACAAGGCCCGCAGCCCTGACCGGGGCGGCAGCGGCCTCGGACTCGCCGTCGCGCTGTCCTTGGTGCGTGCGCACGGCGGCACCCTCGACCTGACCAGCAGCCCCGGCTCGACCGCCTTCACCCTCCGTCTCCCGCGCGACAGGACGGACCGGCCACCCCACCACTGAACCCAACACCTCAGCACGCGCGTCTCACCCTGTACCCCCCCACAGCACAGACGACTCAGCAGGAACCGCGCAGCACGGACGATCTGAGGAGACCCCCCACTGTGAACGTACTGATCGTTTTCGCCCATCCCGAACTCTGCTCCTTCAACGGCGCGTTGAAGGTCAGAGCCGTGGACGTCCTGAAGCAGGCCGGGCACGAGGTCGTGGTCAGTGACCTGTACCGGCTCGGCTGGAAGGCCGCCGTCGACGCCGACGACTTCCCCGGAGTCTGGACCGACCCCGACTTCCTGGACGTCGCCGCCGAGCAGGAACGCGTGTCGGCGGCGCACGAGACCCCGCCCGACGTCCACGCCGAACAGGAGAAGGTCGCCCGGTGCGATCTGATGATCCTTCAGTTCCCGTTGTGGTGGTCCGGAATGCCGGCCATCCTCAAGGGCTGGGTCGACCGCACGATGGCCCGCGGCTTCGCCTACGGACGGGGGCGCGCCTACGACACCGGCCCCATAAGAGGCAGGCGCGCCCTGGTGTGTACGACCACGGGCACCCCCTCCGGCCTGTACGCCCCGGACGGCACCGACGACGACCTGGACCGCGCCCTCTGGCCCATCCACCACGGCATCCTCGGCTGCCTCGGCTTCGACGTCCTGCCACCGTTCGTCGCCCGGACGCCGGGGGAGGTGTCGGCGAAACAGCGGGAGGAGTACCTCACGGAGTACGGCGAACGCCTGCTGGCCGTGTCCGGGACCGAGCCGCTCTGAAGCCCCTGGGCGCTCCCGTACGGGCTACTCCCGTACGAGGGAGGCCACATGGCCGGTGACCGTGTCCAGGACGGCCGCGCAGGCCTTCTCGTCACCGAGGGCAAGGAAGCTGAGCGTCAGCCCGTCCGTCATCGCGGCCAGATAACTGGCCAACACCGGGACGGGCACGCTCAGTTCGAAGCCCATGCTCTCGCGCAGCTGCTCCAGCAGTTCGGCGTACGAGTCGGCGTACAGCTCGTACTGCCGGCGGGCCAGATGCGCGAAACCCGGCTCGCGCAGGGCGTACTGGGTGAGTTCGTACGTCAGCATGTGCTCGCCCGGGTGGGCCGCCACATGGTCCCAGTACGCCCTGAAGCCGGCCCGGATCGTCTCCTGGAGGGTGGACTGCGGCTGGATCGCCTCGCGAACCACGTCGACGTAGTGATCCATGATCGTCGTGATGACCGACTCGATCAGGGCCTGCTTGGAGTCGAAGCAGTAGTGGAAGACGCTCAGTGACACGCCCGCCTCGGCCGCGATGGACCGGGTCGTCGTCCTGGGGACGCCGTCCCGGGTCATCGCGCGGATGGCCGCCTCGGTCAGCTGCCGGCGCCGCTCGGCCGACGGCTTGCGTGCCATGAACTCCCCCTCGGTACGGAACTCAGCTGCTGTAAACACCCACTTCGTAGAGCGAGTATCCCCAGTCCGTGCCCCGATCCAGTCCGTGGACGCGCACAAAGCGGGCCGGCACTCCGGAGAACTGTGCCGTGTCCAGGCCGCCGTCGCCGACGGTCGTGGACCACGCGGTCTGCCAGGTCGTACCGTCGGTCGAGAGCTCGATGCGGTACGACTTGCCGAAGGCCTTCTCCCAGTCGAGGGTGACCCGCTTGACCAGGTTGGTGGACCCGAGGTCGAGCTGGAGCCACTGGTCGTCGCTCCAGTCGCTCGCCCAGCGGGTGCCCGGGTCGCCGTCGACGGCGCGGCCGGGCTGGTAGCTGGTGAACGGGTTCGACTCGGACGAACTGGCCGTCGCAGACACGCCCCTGGCGATGTTCACCCCGGCCTTGTGGCTCTCCGACGCGCCCCAGGTGTCGAGGTAGGACTCGGCGCCCTTGAAGAGGTCGTCCACGACGCCCTGGCCGCCGACGAGCCGGACGTCCTCGATCCAGTCCGGGACCATGCCGACATGGGCGGCGCCGTCGGTGTTGTAGTTCCAGGTGCGCTGGCCGGTGGTCTGCTTGTCGATGGTGGAGCCGCCGTCGACGCTCCTGAAGGGGTACGTCACCGGGTTCGAGGTGTCGGCGCCGCGCGGGGCGGGGTGGTCGCCGATGCCGTTGAAGTCGGTGCCGTAGCCGTAGCCCACGTCGTACTTGGCACGCAGGGCGTCGGTGCGCGCGGCCTCCTCGCTGAACTCCTCGGAGCCGTGCATGTACTGGGCGACGAAGCCGCCGAGGGAGTAGACCCGCTCGGTCCAGTTCAGGTCCATCCAGCTGTGCGAGGAGAGGACGCCTGAGTAGGAAGCGGCCTCGAACATGTCCAGGACCTGGCCGGTGGCCTTGACGCTCATGTGGTCGATCTCGAGCATCATCTTGCGCTGCATCATGCCCTGCACGGCGTACTCACCGAGATCGGTGAGCCCGCGCACGTTGCACTGCGCGTTCTCGTCGTACTCCGGTACCTCGGTGCCCGCCGGCAGGTCCGCCTCGGCATCCGTCGACGCGTCACCGATCGGGTTGTCCTTCTGCGGGCCCCTGCACTTCTCCGTCTGCCAGAAGGTGCCCGTCGACAGGAACTGGCCGACGTTGATCGCCGTACCGAGACCGTGCTCGTCGAAGCGGACGCCGCACAGCGCGTTGTCGAACTTGTGGCACAGGAACATGCTGCGCACACCCAGGTCGTACAGCTCGTCGAGACCCTTGTCGATGTCGGCCTTGCTGCACTGCGCGATGTCCAGGATCTGCTTGCAGCCGAAGGGTTCGGACGTCTCGACGCCGAGCACGACCGCCAGCTTGCCCTGCTTGATCACCTCACGTGCCTGCGCGGTGTCGGTGACGATCCGGAACCAGCCCTTGCCGGTGCCGCCGTACTGCGCGTCGATGTAGTCCTGCAGGTCGTACGTCAGCTTCGCCTGCAGCCGGATCGAGGTCATCTCGTCGCAACTGCGGTCCTTGAACGGGTAGATCGAGCAGATCACGCCGTTGGTGACCAGGTCGTTGACCAGCACGCGCTGGCCGCCGCGCCAGGCGCGCTCGATCCAGGCGTAGTAGTTCGCCTGGTGGGTCATCGAGTCGTACGCGGGCCAGTCGTTGAAGGTCGGGTAGCCGACCGGGTCGTGCTTGCCGTCGCCGCCGTGGGTGATGTAGTCGAAGATCGCGAGGGTCCCGTCGGGGTAGTGCTCGGGACAGTCCTTGAGGGCGTCCGCGATCCCCGCGGCGGAGAAGACCTTCCCGCAGATGAGCCGCCCGCCGAAGGCCTCGTTGGAGAACAGGTGGTTGTGCGCGTCGACGAACCCCTGTACGTCGCCCTGGGAGTCGGTGCCCTTGAAGGGCTCGCCCGTGACGTTGATCTGCGAGTCGGGCGCCGGTCGGGCGGTCGGTGTCCACCAGTCCGTGCCTGCCGCCGAGCTGGGGCCGGTACCGAGCGTCAGCGCCAGCACGGCGAGCAGCAGGGACAACACGGTCAGGGGTCTGTGTCCTCGACGCGGGCGAGGCGGAAAGGCAGGCTCGGTCATCACTCACGTCCTCGCAACAAAGGTTGTCATGGCTCGCGCAACTCTGTGATGAGGATCGCGACAGCAGGGTGATGGAGTCAATAGTCCGGGACGCTTGACCTGATAGCCGGACCGGATCTAAGGGGAGACGCCGGCCGTGCGCCGACTGCACGCGGACATGGAAAACAATATTGTTGACAATGTTGTCCGTCTAGATTTAGCGTCGACAGGCACTCACTCAGGAGGGCACATGCCGAACCAAGCCCGTCCAGGCACCGGAGAGCAGGCCAGGCAGCACGCGCTGGAGCGGCTGCGGCAGGCGATTCTGCGCGGCGACATGGCGCCGGCCCAGCGGCTGGTGGAGAACGAACTCGCCGAGCAGTTCGGTGTGACACGGGCCAGCGTCCGGGCGGCGCTGATCGAACTGGAGTCGGAGGGACTCGTCGAGCGGATCCGCAACCGCGGCTCGCGGGTGAGGGTGGTGACCGTGGAGGAGGCGGTCGCCATCACCGAGTGCCGGATGGTTCTCGAAGGGCTCTGCGCGGCCAGGGCGGCCGTGGCGGCCACCGACGACCAACTGGCCGAACTGACCGGCCTCGGCGAGGCGATGACCAAGGCCGTCGCAGACGGCGAGCCGGTCACGTACTCCGAGCTCAACCATGAACTGCACGCCCGGATCAGACAGTTCTCCGGCCAGCAGACGGCTGTGGAACTGCTGGAGAAGCTCAACGCCCAACTGGTGCGCCACCGTTTCCAGCTCGCGCTGCGACCGGGGCGCCCCCAGCAGTCCCTGGGTGAACACCTGGCCATGGTCGAGACGATCACGGCCAGGGACCCGCAGGCGGCCGAGGCGGCCGCTCGCGCCCATCTCACGAGCGTGATCGCAGCGTTGCGCGAATGACGCCGTCGGGGTGGGCCGACAGACCTGTCCCCCAAGGAGATCTCTGCCATGACACACGATGCGGCGCGTGCCGCCGCTCGCACGACGCTGGTGATCAGCGCACACGCCGGTGACTTCGTCTGGCGGGCGGGAGGCGCCATCGCGCTGGCGGCCTCGCGCGGCGAGAAGGTCGTCATCGCGTGCCTGTCGTACGGGGAACGCGGCGAGTCCGCCAAGGCCTGGCGGGAGGGCAGGTCGCTGGAGGAGATCAAGAAAATGCGCCGGACCGAGGCCGAGCAGGCAGCCGCCGCGCTCGGCGCCGAGGTCCGCTTCCTCGACGCCGGCGACTACCCCCTTCTCGTCACACCCGAGTTGACCGACCGGCTCGTGGGCGTCTACCGCGACACCCGGCCCGACGTGGTGCTCACCCACCCGCTGTCCGACCCCTACAACGCCGACCACCCGGCCGCCGCCCGCATGGCCCTGGACGCGCGGATCCTCGCCCAGGCCATCGGTTACCCCGCCCCCGGCGAAGTCCTGGGCGCGCCCCCGGTGTTCTTCTTCGAACCCCACCAGCCGGAGATGTGCGACTTCACCCCGCAGGTCCTGCTCGACATCACCGAGGTGTTCGACACCAAGCGCAAGGCCATGGAGTGCCTGCCGGCCCAGCAGCACCTGTGGGACTACTACACCGACCTAGCGAAACGCCGCGGCGTCCAGCTCAAGCGCAACGCCGGCCCCAACCTGGGGCTGCCGCACACCACTTACGGCGAGGCCTATATGCGCCCCTACCCACAGGTCACGGGGGAACTGGCATGAGCGGCGTGATCATCACCGGCCCGCCGCGCGCAGCCGCCGAGGACGCCCGGGCGCTGGCCGGCCACGGCGTCGCCACCGTCCACGAGGCCCTGGGCCGCACCGGCCTCCTCGGACCGGCCCTGCGCCCGATCCAGCAGGACGTACGTATCGCGGGCACCGCCGTCACCGCGCTGTGCTGGCCCGGCGACAACCTCATGATCCACGCGGCCGTCGAACAGTGCGCCGAGGGCGACATCCTGGTCGTCACCACCACGTCCCCGTGCACGGACGGCCTGTTCGGCGAGCTGTTCGCCACCGCGCTCCAGCGCCGGGGCGTACGCGGCCTGGTCATCAACACCGGGGTGCGCGACACCGCCGAACTGCGCGCCATGAACTTCCCCGTCTGGTCGGCGGCGGTGTCCGCCCAGGGCACGGTCAAGGCGACGGGCGGCTCGGTCAACGTCCCCGTCGTGGTGGGCGGGCAGCAGATTTGCGCCGGCGACGTGATCATCGCCGACGACGACGGCGTGATGGTGGTACCCCGGCAGCGCTCCGCCGAGGCAGTCAAGGCGTCCGAGGCGCGCACAGCGAAGGAGGAGGCGTCCCGACTCGCCTTCGCCGAAGGCCAGTTGGGTCTGGACCGGTACGGGCTGCGCGAGACTCTCGTACGACTGGGGGTGCGGTACCAGTCGTACGAGGAGTCCGTGCGGATCGCCGGCTCGGAGTCCGGCGCGGGAGTTGACCCGGGCGCCGGTTCGGGGGACCGCTCGTGAGCGCCGGCCCGGGGGAGGGGCTGCGCTGCATGCTGATGCGGGGCGGTACCTCCAAGGGTGCCTACTTCCTCGCCGAGGACCTGCCGGCCGACCCCGTCGCCCGCGACGAGCTGCTGCTGCGGGTCATGGGCAGCCCCGACCCCCGTCAGATCGACGGACTCGGCGGAGCGCATCCCCTCACCAGCAAGGTGGCCGTCGTCTCCCGCTCGGCCGACGAGCAGGCCGATGTCGACTATCTGTTCCTCCAGGTCGGCGTGGACCAGACGCAGGTGAGTGACCGTCAGAACTGTGGGAACCTGCTCGCGGGCGTCGGTCCGTTCGCCGTGGAACGCGGACTGGTCGCGGCCGGTGAGGAGTCGACCTCCGTACGTATCCGCATGGTCAACAGCGGTGACCACGCCACCGCGACCTTTCCGACGGAGGGCGGGCGTCCCGTCTACGCGGGCACGACCGAGATCTCCGGTGTGCCCGGCGGCGCCGCCGCGGTGACGATCGGGTTCGGGCGGGGGAGCGCACCCCTGCTGCCGACCGGCCGAACCCGCGACACCGTCGCCGGGACGCCGGTGACCTGCGCGGACAACGGCATGCCAACCGTGTTGATCGCCGCCTCCGCTCTCGACGTCACCGGCTACGAGGACCCGGGGGAACTGGAGGAGCACGTCACCCTCAAGGAACGCCTGCACGACATCCGGCTGGCGGCGGGCAAGCTGATGGGCCTCGGCGACGTCTCCGCGACGACCGTGCCGAAGGTCAGCCTCATCGCCCCGCCCGCCCACGGCGGCACGGTCATGACCCGCACCTTCATCCCGGTCCGCTGCCACACGGCGATCGGCGTGCTGGGCGCCGCGAGTGTCGCCGCCGGCCTGCGCGTCGACGGTGGTGTCGGTCGGAGCGTGGCACGCCTCCCCGACCAGGGCGACGCGCTGCGCATCGAACACCCCACCGGATTCCTGGACATCGAATCCGTCATCGACAGCAACGGCCCCATCCCGGTCGCGCATCGCACGGCCGTCGTCCGTACCGCCCGCAAGATCTTCGACGGCACGGTCTTCCCCCGCCCTGCCGTCACTCCCGCTGTCAGGAGCCGCTGATGACCCCGCCGCTCGGCGACATCGCCCACCTCGGGCATGCCGAACTCCTGACCCCCGACCTCGACGCCAGCGTCCGGTTCTTCACCACGATCCTCGGCCTGACCGAGAACGGCCGCTCCGGCGACTCGGTGTACCTGAGGACCTGGGACGACTACGAGCACCACAGCCTCACCCTCACCGCCCACTCGACCTCCGGCATCCGCCGCACCGCCCTGCGCGCCTCCAGCGAGGAGGCCCTGCAACGCCGGGTCGAGGAGACCGAGAACGCGGGCCGCCCCGGCCGCTGGGTCGAGGACGAACCGGGCCTCGGCCCGCTCTACGTCACCACCGACTCCGACGGCCACGAGTTCGCCCTGTACTGGGAGAGCGAGTGGTACGAGGCGCCGCCCGAGCTGCGGCCCGGCCTCAAGAACCAGCCGCAGGCCAAACCCGCGACGGGCGTCGGCGTACGCCGCCTCGACCACGTCAACTTCCTCGCCGCCGCGGTCGAACCGAACGCAGGCTTCGTCCAGCACGTCCTAGGCGCCCGCCCCACCGAACAGATCGTCCTCGACGAAGGACGCCTGGCCGCCCAGTGGCTGACGTTCACCGACAAGTCGTACGACGTCGTCTACACGGAGGACTGGTCAGGCTCCAACGGCCGCCTGCACCACATCGCGTTCGCCACGGACACCCGCGAGGACATCCTGCGCGCCGCCGACCTGTGCCTGGACAACGGCGTGCACATCGAGACCGGCCCGCACAAGCACGCCATCCAGCAGACGTTCTTCCTGTACGTCTACGAGCCGGGCGGCAACCGTATCGAGCTGTGCAACCCGCTCACCCGCCTGGTGCTCGCCCCCGACTGGCCGCTGATCACCTGGACCCAGGCCGAGCGTGCCAAGGGGCAGGCGTGGGGCCTGAAGACCATCGAGTCCTTCCACACGCACGGCACACCACCGCTCGACTGACGTGCTCGACCGACGTTCCCACCTGCGGCGTGGACGAGGCGATCCAGCCCGTCCGGCGTTCGAGGACGAGGCCCCTTCAGGGCCGGAGCGGGGTCTGGGGCGCAGCCCCCAGGGACGGGACGGGCAGGGGCCGTGGGGGCGAACAGAAAACATCGACCGCCCCGCCGTTGTCACAACCTCCGATCCACCGGTGTCTTGAGACCGAACTCCTTGAGAAGGGGTGCCGGTGAAGCGGAGGAGACACCATGACCAGGAACACCGATGTGGTCGTGATCGGCGGCGGTTACGCCGGCGTCATGGCGGCCAACCGTCTGACGCAGCGCGCCGACGTGACCGTCACACTGATCAACCCGCGCCCGACCTTCGTCGACCGCGTCCGCCTGCACCAGCTCGTGGGCGGCACCCACGAGGCGGTCGTCGACTACCGGAAGGTCCTCGCCGAGGGCGTCCGGCTGGAGGTGGACACCGTGACACGGATCGACGCGACCGGGCGCGGTCTGACGCTCGCGGGCGGCGGCACGGTCGGCTACGACTACCTGGTCTACGCCGTGGGCAGCGGCAGCGCCGGCCCACGCGTCCCCGGCGCCGCCGGGTTCGCCCACCCGATCGCCGGCCTGGAGGAGGCGCAACGGCTCCGTACGGTGCTCGGCGCCGCGCCCGCGACAGCCCCCGTGACGGTGGTCGGCGCAGGGCCGACCGGCATCGAGACCGCCGCCGAACTCGCGGAGCAGGGCCGCACCGTGACCCTGGTGAGCGGCGGACTGCTCGGCCCCTCCCTGCATCCGCGAGGGCGACGCTCGGTGGCCAGGCGGCTCGCCGGACTCGGGGTGAACGTCCTCGACGGCCCCGGCACGAAGGTGACGGCGGTGACCCGCGACGCCGTACGGCTCGCCGACGGAGGCGAGCTGCCGAGCGCGGTGACGATCTGGACCGCCGGATTCGGCGTGCCGGACCTCGCCGCACGCAGTGGACTGCGCACCGATGCCCTGGGCCGCCTGCTCACCGACGAGACGCTGACGAGCGTCGACGACGCGCGCATCGTCGCGGCCGGGGACTCGGCGGCCCCGTCGGACATGCCGTTCCGGATGAGCTGCCAGGCCGCGGTCCAGCTGGGCCCGCAGGCCGCCGGGACCGTGCTGAGCCGGATCGCGGGTGAGCGGCCCGCACCCGTGGACGTCGGGTTCGTCGGCACGTGCATCAGCCTGGGCCGTCGCGCCGGTGTCTTTCAGCTCATGGGCAGGGACGACACCGCCAAGAGCTACTACCTCGGCGGCCGGGCGGGCGCGAAGATCAAGGAACTCGTCTGCAGGGGCATCCCCTGGCAGCTGTCGTACGAGGCACGCAGGCCCGGCGCGCGCACCTGGTGGACGAAGGACGCCAAGCGCCGGCAACTGCTGCAGGCCGAGCTCGACCGGACGCGGACCACCGCCGAGCGGACAGCCTGAGACACGGCCCGGCGTGTCACGGCGGAAGCGCCGGGCAGTGTCCCCCTGTTGTCGATCGCGATGGCTGTCAACGAGAACGAATAGGACCACGCTGTGGAACCACGCCTGAGAACCGTCGGCAACCAGGGCCGTTGCCCGCGCCGGACAGGGGCCGGGACATGAGCGAGCACGCCACCGCCCCGGACACCGCCCCGGACACCGACCCGGCGACCGAGACGTTCGTCGCTCACCGCAACCTGCTCTTCACGGTCGCCTACGAGATGCTCGGATCGGCGGCCGACGCCGAGGACGTCCTCCAGGAGACCTGGCTGCGCTGGGTCAAGGTCGACCTCGCGCAGGTCCGCGACCAGCGTGCCTACCTGGTCCGGATCACGGCCAGGCAGTCCCTCAACCGGCTGCGCGCGATGAGCCGCCGCAAGGAGGCCTACGTCGGCCAGTGGCTGCCCGAGCCGCTGCTCACCGCGCCGGACGTGGCCGAGGACGTGGAACTCGCCGAGAGCATTTCGATGGCGCTGATGCTCGTCCTCGAAACCCTCTCGCCGACCGAACGCGCCGTCTTCGTGCTCCGCGAGGTCTTCGAGACGGGCTACGACGAGATCGCCGCAGCCGTCGACAAGAGCCCCGCGGCCGTCCGTCAGATCGCCCACCGCGCCCGCCGGCACGTCGACGCCCGCCGCCCGCGCCAGGTGGTCTCCGCCGACGAGAGCCGGGCCGTTCTGGCTTCGTTCCAGCGTGTGCTGGAGACCGGGGACCCGCAGACCCTCCTCGATGTCCTAGCCCCGGACGTCGTCCTGGTGAGCGACGGCGGCGGCATCAAGCAGGCCGCCCTGCGGCAGGTCAACGGCGCGGAGAAGGTGGCCCGCTTCCTGGTCGGCGGTCTCGGCAAGAGCAAGATCCCGATCACCGTCGCCCCCACCATGGTCAACGGCGGCCCGGCACTCGCCGTACACCTGGACGGCGAGCTCGACGGGATCATGGCGATGCGCGTCGAGAACGCCCTCGTCACGGGCCTCTACTACGTGCGCAACCCCGAGAAACTGACCCGCGCCGAAACGGAGACACCGCTCACCCTGCGCTGAACACCCCTGGGCCGCGGAGGGCGTCAGCCGCCCGCCGTGGCCTGCTGTACGTGCCGGGCGATGAAGGCGTAGATCTCCCGGGCCTTCTCGTCGTCATCGAGGTCGTAGCCGTGGTCGACGCCCGCCATGTCATGGTGCTCGACCAAGGACCCCACCTGCCGCAGTCGCTCGGCGTAGCGCACGTTCTCCGCCAGCAAACGGTCGTACGCGGCCGTGATGACCAGGGCCGGGGCCATGCCCTTGAGGTCCGCGGTCTCCGTCGGATGGCCGGGGGATACGAGCCGGTCGGCGCGTTCGCGCGGGTCCGGTACGTACGCGCTGTCGAACACCTCGCCCATCCACGGGCGCAGCAGCGGCTTGGCGATCGCCGCCGGCTTGTCCTTCGCGGCGGTCGCGAGGTCGAGCGGCGCGTAGTGCAGGACCTGCAGCGCGATCGCGGGACCGTCCTCCTCCAGGGCCTGTCGTGCCACGGCCGCAGCGAGACCGCCGCCGGCGCTCTGCCCGCCCACGGTGAGCCGGGCGCCGTCCCAGCCGTGCTCGTCGCCGTGCGCGCCGATCCACCGGACCACCTCGTATGCCTGCCGGGGCGGAGCCGGGAACGGGTACTGCGGGGCGACGACGTAGTCGACGTTGACGACCACGACGCCCGCCAGTGCGGCGACGGCACGGCAGAAGGCGTCGTCCGTCTCCGTCACCGGAAGGATGAATCCACCGCCGTGGAAGTTGACGTGGACCGGCGGGGCCGGGTCGTCGGTCGTGGGCCGGTAGACCGTGACCCGGGCCGGGGCGACCGAGGTCGGGATCGTCAGCCCGCTTGTTGCGCGCGGGAACTCGGGCAGGCGGGCGTGGGCCGCGGCGGCGGAACCCCGCCCGCCGGAGCGCCGGTCGGCCAGCATGACGAGACGTTGCATCGTCTTGGCGATGAGGGAGGCCACCGCAGGCCTGGCGAGGAGGGACATGCGGTTCCGTTCGGTCGGGCTATTGCCAGGAATCCTGTCGATCGACAGGATCACATTAAACACGACCGCTCGGTACAGGGGAAGGCCGTCGGGTAGGCCCTACGCCTTGTACGCGACCCCGCCGTACACGTTCGTCGGCTCCGGTGAGGTGCCGGGTTCCGGGCGCCACAGGGGGCAGGAGACGATGCCCGGCTCCACCAGTTCCAGACCCTCGTAGAGCGCGGAGAGCTTGTCGGGGCCGCGCAGCACGTACGGGACCGCGCCCGTGTCGTCGTACCCCTCCTGGGCGCGCTTGAGCTCCTCGTCGGTGTCCGTGCTGTCGTAGTGCACGAAGTAACTGCCCGGGGGCAGGGCGGCCTGGAGGCGGTGCGTGATCGACTTGGCCTCCTCCCAGTCCTGGATGTGGCCGAGGATGCCCATCAGCATCAGCGCCACCGGCTTGTCGAAGTCCAGGAACCCCCGTGCCGTCTCGATGATCTTCTCGGGCTCGCGCAGATCCGCGTCCACGTAGTCCGTGGTGCCCTCGGGGGTGCTGGTGAGCAGTGCCTGCGCGTGTCGCAGGACGAGCGGGTCGTTGTCGACGTAGACGATCCGCGACTCGGGGGCCACCTTCTGGGCCACCTGGTGCGTGTTGTCGTACGTCGGCAGGCCGGTGCCGATGTCGAGGAACTGGCGGATACCGCCCTCGCGGGCCACGAAGGTGACCGCGCGGATGAGATAGGTGCGCGAGGCCCGGGCCATCGTCTCGATGTCGGGGGCGATCTCGCGGTACTCGTCGCCCGCCTCGCGGTCGACCTCGTAGTTGTCCTTGCCGCCCATCCAGTAGTTCCAGATACGGGCGGAGTGCGGCACCGTGGTGTCGATCTTGGACAGTGCTTCCTGGTCGGGGGTGGGCCGGCCGTCTGTCATCGGAGTTCTCCTTACCTGCCTCGCGCGGACTTCGCTAACCTATCGTCAACTGCCGTGTCGACTGCCGGAGTTGGGACTGGCGGGGCGAGAGCGCACGGATGCGGCGAGCCCTTTCGGTGACCACGTCGCTCCGGGTGGCGGTGGCGTGCACACTCACCACGGGAACGTGCTGGGCCGTCGTCCGGAACACCCGGGCGCGGGCGAGGGCCGCGGCCGCGGTCTCCGACCCGTCGTCGCTGTGCTCACCGGCGTGCTCGTCCCCGGTGGGGTGGAGCATGGCGCCCTCGCGTTCCGCGACCGACTCGGCGAAGTCGATCGCCTGGATCCAGGTCACCCGGGACCGTCCGTGGCGAAGTGGCCCGTACACGAGTTCCCCGATGACGCCGCCGTCGATGACGAGCCGGCCCGGCGCGGCCGGCAGATCGCGGTACGGACGGATGGGATCGAGACGGCGCAGCCCGTCGGGCGGCCGCCGTACCGGGAAGCCGGGCAGTGCCAGTTCGGGGAACACCTGAGCGCGGCGGACGTCCTCGTCGCCCTCGACGACCAGGGTCCGGTCCGGGACGATGGCCGTCGCCACGGGCTGCGGAAGGTTCATCGCGGGGATGTCCCCGCCCCGAGGGAGCGGCCCGGCAGGGGAGCGTCGGCACGTCCGGGCGGCACGGCTCGACCCGGGGCGCGAGGCGGCGTACGCATGCTGCTCCCTTCGACAGTGGTGCGCGCACAGTGGTGCGCGCGGTCGCGCGTCAACTCCCTCAGTGTGTACGGGACCTGCACACGGCGGGAGTGCGCGTACGGGTTGTCCGGTCGTGCGGGTGTGGTGGTGCGCCGTACGCCTCCCGTGCGCGCGGGAGGCGTACGCGGGCGGAGATGTCAGGCGATCAGGAAGTCCGCCTGGCCGGACTTGGCGCCCTGGAGGAACGACACCATCTCGTCCCGGGAGTAGACCAGCGCGGGCCCGTCCGGGTCCCTGGACTGCCGGAACGCGACGCTGCCGTCGGGCAGTCGCTTGATCTCGACGCAGCTTCCGCCGTTGGTGCCGCTCCAGGGCTTGTGCCAGCCCTCGGAGCCCAGTTCGGACGCGGGCATGCCGCTGTGGATGCCGTTGGTTGCCATGGTTCACAACTCCTTACGCAGTGCTGCCAGGATCTCCCTGGTCCGAGCGACCGGCTCCGCCTGCACGGACATCCGGTCCAGTACCTCCAGGTACGTCACGACGTCGGCGGGCTGGTCGAAGTACTGCGCGCCGGCGAGGCTCTCCGTGTAGACGACGTCGGGCAGTTCGGAGAAGCCGAAGCGGAAGTAGTGGAAGGGACCGAAGGCTCCGGGGTGCGGACCCGCGGCGAAGCGCATGATCTGGATCCGGACCTTCGGGTACTCCACTGCCTCACTGAGGTGGTCGATCTGAGCCCGCATCACCTCGGCCCCGCCCACAGGCCTGCGCAGCACGGTCTCGTCCAGTACGGCCCAGACGGCGGGCGCCCCGGGCTTGTTGAGCAGATCCTGGCGCTTGAGCCGCAGGGCGACCCGGCGCCGGATGTCCTCGGGACTCTGGTTGGGGAAGCCGACGCGCAGCAGCGCGGCGGCGTACTCGTCGGTCTGCAACAGGCCGGGGACGTAGTGGGGTTCGTAGAGCCGGATGACGGTGGCTTCGCTCTCCAGGCTCACATAGGCGCTGAACCAGTCCGGCAGGACATCGCGGTACGTGTACCACCAGCCCGGCTGGTTGGCCTCCCTGGCGAGGTGGAGGAAGTCCTCTATCTCCTTGGCCAGGACCCCGTAGGTGCGCAGCAGCTCCTTCACGTAGGGGATGCGGAGGCCGACCTCGGCCTTCTCCATCCGGCGGACCGTCAACGGCGTGACCTCGATCGCCCGTGCGGCGTCCTCGAACGACACCCCTGCCCGTTCCCGCAGATGCCTCAGACGCTTGCCGAGGACCATCCGAAGGACGGTGGGGGCACTTCCGCCTGAGCGGTTCTCGCTCACGTGGGACCTCCGGGGGACCGCCGTCACAGCGGGCAGTGTGCCACGTAGTCGGTTGACACCGACAGGGCTTTGCGCTTCATTCTGAAATTATCAGAACGAAGGTTGCGAGCTGTGTCTGTCGGTCATCATAGTGATCGAGTGACCTGGCGCACATCGCGCAGCGGCGTCACCGAACCTCGTCCGTCCACCGGGAAGTTGACGTCCCGGCAGATCAGGACAGGTATGAAGCCCCACAGCGACGTGATGCGAGACCTGGATGGCCGCCGTGACGAACGGACAACGGAGAAGCCCCGGCAAGGACGCGGGCGGAGCCGACAAGGCGCTGGCCGCAGCCCTCAAGGACGCCGGCTGCTCGTACGCCTCGCTCGCGCACCGCGTCAACGAACTGCACCGCCGTCAGGGGGTGGTGGTCCTGCGCGCGGGCGCGCGCCCCGCCGACCGGATCGCCCTCGTGCTCGAACACACCGAGCACGAACTGCGCGTCACTCTCTCGGGCCGCTCGCCCCTGCTGCCCCGGCCGAGTACGCCCGGCACGACGGCCGAGTCCGGGCGGGGACGGTCCGTCGTCGCCGCGTTCGTGGACGACTGGGGCACGGCTCCGCCGGACCCGGGCACCCCGGCCAAGAAGGTGTGGTTCTCGCTGGTCACGGGAGGGAAGGCGTGAAGGTCATCGGGGGCAGGAGAACGCAATGAGGAGCGCACCGCCCATGGAGACCGCACGAGGTTCGGCGGCCGAGCCGCACCAGGCCGCCCTGGCCGCCGAACTGGTGCGCAGAGCCGAGGAGGACCAGCGGCTGACCCGGCGGGCCCGCGAGGAGCCGACGCCGCTCAACCGGCATTTCGTCACCCGGTGCCGTGGCGCCAACGCCGATGCCCTCAGGTCGGTCGTGGCCCGGCGCGGCTGGCCGGAGGCGGGTCAGGTCGGTGAGCCCGCCTCGACGGCGGCCCTGATGATCCTGCTGCACACCGCCGACCTCGGCTTCCAGCTCACCTGCCGCGATCTGATCGCGGAGGCAGTGGCGGACGGCGGCTGCCCGGCCGTGCACCACGCCTATATCGCCGACCACTGCGCGGTAGAGCTGGGCCAGCCGCAGTTCTACGGCACCCGCATCAACGCCGACACGCTCTGCCCGTATCCGATCCGTCACCCCGAGACGGTCGAGGAACGCCGTCAGGACGTGGGCCTGGAGCCGCTGGCGGAACAGCTGCCCGCACTGCGGCATGTCGTGAGCGCCGTACCCGACAGTTGATGTCCGGTATCCGCGACACCCTGGACGTGACGCCGGTCCGCGGACCGCGTCGGTCAGGCTCACGGTCACGCACGGAGGAGACACGGACATGCCGAGGACGACGGAGAGTCCCCTGGACGGGCAGCAGCACGAAGGGGCTCAGGGCGGGAAACTCGCGGGGAGGGTCGCCCTGGTCGCCGGAGCGACCCGCGGGGCCGGCCGCGGGATCGCCGTGGAACTCGGGGCCGCCGGGGCCACCGTCTACGTGACCGGCCGCAGCACCCGGCAGCAGCGGTCCGAGTACGACCGGCCGGAGACCATCGAGGACACAGCCGAACTGGTCACCGCGGCGGGCGGCCACGGCATCGCCGTACCCACCGACCATCTCGACCCGGCGCAGGTCCGGGCGCTGGTGGACCGCGTCGCCGGGGAACAAAACCGGCTCGACGTTCTGGTCAACGACATCTGGGGCGGGGAGAACCTCTTCGAGTGGGAGAGCCCGGTGTGGGAGCACGACCTGGACAACGGGCTGCGGCTGCTGCGGCTGGCCGTCGAGACCCACGCGGTCACCAGCCACCATGCCCTGCCCCTGCTGCTGCGCAACCCCGGTGGCCTGGTCGTCGAGATGACCGACGGCACCGCCGACTACAACCGGGACACCTACCGGAACTCGTTCTTCTACGACATCGCCAAGTCGTCCGTCCTGCGCATGGGCTTCGCCCTCGGCCATGAACTCGGCCCGCGCGGCGCCACCGCCGTGGCGCTGACCCCCGGCTGGCTGCGCTCCGAGATGATGCTGGAGCACTTCGGCGTCGGCGAGGACAACTGGCGGGACGCCCTGGAAGTCGTCCCGCACTTCGCCATCTCGGAGACCCCGCGCTTCGTGGGCCGCGCCGTGACCGCCCTGGCGGCCGACCCCGACGTGGCCCGCTGGAACGGCCAGTCCCTCTCCAGCGGTGGGCTCGCCCAGGTCTACGGCTTCACCGACCTCGACGGCAGCCGCCCGGACGCCTGGCGCTACCTGGTCGAGGTCCAAAACACGGGGAAACCGGCGGACGCGAGCGGGTACCGGTAGGGGTACGTCAGCTGCGGCCGGTCGTGTCTCCCGCGTTCCCGGGAGACACGACCGGCCAGCGGGCCGAGTGGCCCGGCGGCAGCGCCAGGTCGTTGCGCACGGCCGCGTAGTAGCCCTCGCGTCCGGCCCGCTGACGCTCCAGCAGCGCCTGCCAGGCCTGCGGATCCTCGGTCCGCTCGCGCAGGAACGCCTCCATCTCCAGCAGCGTGGCGACCCACTCGCGGGCCTTGGCCACCACTCCGGGGTCGCCCAGCAGAAGCAGTGCCTCCCCGCACGGGTCCCGGGCGACGGTCGCCTCGGCGATGAGCGGTGCCGCCTCCTCGGGCGTCAGCGGGTGCGGATGCGGGTCGTTGCCGAGGCTCGCCGCGACCCGGTACGTCAGGGTGACCGACTTCTTGAGCGCCCGCGCGTAGTCCGTGTACACCGAGAGCCGCCGCTCCTCCCACCGCGCCTCCCGCTCACGCCGGAAGCGGACACGGTCCCCCCGTGCGACGGCCCAGTAGGAACCGAGGGCGCCGATGACGACACCTATGAGAGCGGGGAGTTGCTGAATGAACGCGGACATGTCCGCACGGTATCCGCCCAGTTGATCCCCGGGACAGTACGGTCTGACCATGACACCGGCACGGCGCTTCGAAAAGTACGGGATTCTCGTGACGGGCGGTCGGGTCGGTGAACCGGGGGCATCACGGCGGCCGTCACCTTCCGCGCCGCGCGCGACGCGTTCTGGATCACCGGCACCACTCTGCGCGCCGGAGGCGGTCTCATGACACGACACCGGATTCCGGCGGGTGATCCGGCCGGAGACGGGGCAGGAGACGACGTGGGCCACCCCCGCAATGTCACCGTTTCGTCCCGGCCTGGGCTGTCCTACAACCGATCACCCGGAACGCCGGTCTAGTAGGCAGAGAACGTGCATGACAACCCGCACGCAGTGCGCAGGAGAGAGGTACCACCATGGGGGACGTACGCAGACGAGGAGCCGTCGCGCTCGGGATCACGGGGCTCGTGGCGCCGCTCGCGCTCGTGCTCGGCACCGCCCCGG
The DNA here is from genome assembly GCF_033441795.1 of Streptomyces sp. ADMS. Lineage (NCBI taxonomy): Bacteria > Bacillati > Actinomycetota > Actinomycetes > Kitasatosporales > Streptomycetaceae > Streptomyces > Streptomyces sp. ADMS. The sequence goes on from NZ_JAVFVX010000012.1 coordinate 21,623, forward strand.
CGCAGGCCGCGAGCTGTACGACGCAGACCGGTCCGTACCAGAAGAAGGTGGAGAAGTTCCTCGGGCGGCCGGTCGACGGGGTGCAGTCCTCCGGTGACTGCAAGGCCGTCCGGGCCTTCCAGAACAAGCACGGCATCACCCCCAACGTGGGCTACGCGGGTCCCGTCACCTGGGGCGTGATGGACCTGATGCTCAAGCAGAGGGCCGTCGGGAACAAGCCGAACAAGGCCGGCAAGTGCCCGGTCAACAAGGGCCGTATCGCGTGCGTCAACCTCACGCTCCAGCTGAGCTGGATCCAGGACGGCAGCCGCCTCGTCTACGGTCCGGTCCCGGTTCGCACGGGCCGCGACGGCTACGAGACCCGCACCGGACTGAAGAAGATCTACTGGCGGAACATCGACCACGTCTCGTCCATATACGACGTCCCGATGCCGTACAGCCAGTTCTTCGACGGCGGCCAGGCATTCCACTCGGCCGGCGTCAGCATGTGGAACCCGCCGGGCTCGCGCGGCTGCGTCAACATGACGAAGGCCACCGCCAAGAAGTACTGGTCGCTGCTGAAGAAGGGCGACGACGTCTTCGTGTACGGGCGCAAGCCGGGCACCTGAGGCACCCGGCCGCTCCTGGCCTCATGCCTCGGGCGCGTCCCCGAAGTCCGGGATCGGCAGCCTCGCCCCGCCCTGCCGCGCCGAGTCGTGCGCCACGATGCCCGGCAGGGTGTAGCGGGCGGCCACCCACGCGTTCACCGACGGCAGGGTGCGGGTGTTCACCGCGGTCACGAAGTCGTCCACCAGGAAGTGGTGGCTGCCCTCGTGGCCGTTGTGCAGATGGTCGAACTCCCCCGGGAGACGCGAGCGGTCGTGCACCGGCGCCGAGCCGGAGGTGAACGCGGCCCGCAGGTCCGGGGCGATGTGCTGAAGTGACGGATCGTCAGGAGCCATGGTGGGCTTGGGTTCCAGCAGCTCGCTGATGTCCTTGACCCCCTTCTTGTCCTGCCAGAACGCGACTGTGGCGAGCTGCTCCATGCTCGCGTCCGTACCGAAGAACCGGAACCGGGACTCCCGGATCTGCGAGGGATAGCCGACCCGCCGGAACTCGTTCGTACGGAACGAACCGCCGCCCGCGACCTCGAACAGCGCGGTCGCGTTGGAGTAGTCGTTGCCGAACTGGCTGACCTCCTTGTCGAACACGCCGTCGCCGCGCTCGTCCCGCACCCCGATCGCCGACACGCTCACCGCGTGCGTCTGCCAGGCGCCGAGCACCCCGCCCACCGAGTGCGTCGGGTAGAGCAGCGGGGGATAGCTGGCGGTCGCCTTCCAGTTCTCGCCGCCGCTGTACTGGTACGCCTCGTAGAACCCGAGGTCCATGTCGTGGACGTAGTCGCCCTCGGCGTAGAAGAGCCTGCCGAAGGCGCCCTCCGCCATCTGGTTGCGGGCATGGACGGTCGCCGGGTTGTACTGACTCGTTTCACCCATCATGTAGGTGAGCCCGGTGGCCCGTACGGCGTCGATGATCGCGCCGATCTCCGCCGCGCTGACCGCCATCGGCACCGCCGAGTACACGTGCTTGCCCGCGCCGAGCCCCTGGAGGACCAGCGGGCCGTGCGTCCAGCGCTGGGTGAAGACCGCCACCGCGTCGACCGCCGGCGACTCCAGCATCGCCTCGTACGACGGGAACGTGCCCGACAGGCTTTCCGCCGCCGCCAGTTGCTCGGCGCGCTCCGGCAGAAGGTCGGTCACGTACACCTCGCCGACGCCCGGATGGGCGAGGAACAGCTTGGCGAACTGGCCGGAGAACTGCCCGGCGCCCACGATGCCGAGGGAGAACGTCATGGAGTGCGTGCCCTTCTTTTCGTTGTCCGACCGGTGTCTCGGGTGTCTTCACTGGTCGAGAATCAGGTTGATCTGGCTGTTGGTCCGGTCGAGGCTGGTCGCGGACCTGCCGTTGCCGAAGATGTCCTGCATGGCCGGGTGCATCAACGCGTACACGTCCGCCGCGTAGTTGGTGATCGGGTAGGAGAACGTCGCAAACTCCTTCCCGCCCGCCTTCTCGTCGGCGACCGGCCGGGTGAACGCCGAGACGTCGATGCCCTTCTTCCCGTACGAGGCCACCGCGGCCTCGGTGCCGTCGGGCGTGGCCGGGAAGACGATCCCGTAACTCCCCACCGTCCGCTGGCACTCGGTGGACGCCAGATAGGCGACCCACTTCTTGGCGCCCGCCTTGTTGGGGGCGTCCCTGGTGATGGAGTCGGCGAGGCCGTTCATCATCGTCGCCCGTTTGCCCGTCGGGCCGGCCGGAGTGACAGCGGTGGCGATGTCCAGGTCCTTGAATCCGGCGTACGACGAGATCATCCAGGCGCCGTCGAAGGCGGCTGCCGCCTTGCCCGCGGCGACCTGGGTGTTGGCCTGGTTGGACTTGGAGTTGTAGTCGGTGAAGGGGACCATGTAGCCCTTCTCCGCCAGGCCGAAGTACCACTTGATCACCGACTGGAACGTCGCGCTGTCGTACTGGTACTCGGTGCCCCAGCGCTTCTTGTCCGTGTACGTCCAGCCCGCCGAGGCGGCGAACGTGCTCCACTGGGTCTGGCCGTCACCGTCGCCGCCGCCGTTGGTGGCGAGGCCGTACACCTTGACGTTGTCCTTGTCGAAGCCGGCCTCGTCGCCCCGTTTTCCGTTCTTGTCGACGGTGAGGTGCGCGATCGCCTTCTCGAAGGTGCCGCCGTCCTTCGGGTTCCAGGAGAGGTCGTTCAGTTGCGCGGCAGTGAGACCGGCGGCTTCGGCCAGTTTCTGGTTGTAGAAGAGCGCGACGGTGTCCCAGTCCTTCGGGGCGCCGTAACGGTGGCCGTCCTGGCCGATCCAGTTGGCGGCGAGTCCGGGCTGGTAGGCGGAGTCCTCGATGCCGAGGTCGTCGAGCGGTTCGAGGACCTTCAGGTCGGCGAACTGGCCGAACTTCACGATGTGGTCGGTGAACACGTCCGGCTGGGTCCCCGCGATGAAGCTCGCGGTGAGCTTGGTCCAGTAGTCGTCCCAGCCCAGTTGGGTGATCTTCACCGTCAGGCCGGGGTTCTGCCGCTCGAAGTCCTTCGCGCAGGCCTCGTAGGCGGGTTGCTGGTTGGCGTCCCACAGCCAGTACGTCACCGTGTTGGCCGACGAGCCGGCCGCTCCGCCCTGCGCGCAACCGGTCACGAGGGACAGCGCCAGGACTCCGGTCAGTGCCGCGACCGTACGAATTCGCATGTCCGTCCTCTCAGTTGGTCGGTGGATCAGTGGATCGGTCGGCGCGGTCACTTGATGCCCGTGAAACCGATGGAACTCACGATGCGGCGGGCGAAGCACGCGAAGAGCACCAGCATCGGCAGCGCGGCGATCAGCGTCGCCGCCATCAGCCCCGACCAGTCCACGCCGGTCTGCGGGGTCTGTGCCCGGAAGATCGCGAGGGCCACCGTGAGTACGCGTGAACTGTCGCTGTACGACACCATCAGCGGCCAGAAGTAGTCGTTCCAGGCGGTGATGTACGTCAGGACCGCGAGCGTGAGGACCGGGGTGGACGCCATCGGCAGCAGTACGCGGAAGAACACCCGGATCTTCCCGGCGCCGTCGAGCAGCGCCGCCTCCTCGACCTCACGCGGGATGTTCATGAAGAACTGGCGCAGGAAGAACACCGCGAACGGCGTCATGAACATCGTCGGCAGCGCGATCCCCAACAGGTTGTCCACCAGACCGAGTTGCTTGATCAGGACGAAGTTCGGCAGCAGGGTGAAGATCGCCGGGACCATCAGCCCCGCCAGGAACAGCCCGAAGACCGTGTCCCGGCCGCGCCAGCGCAACCGGGCGAAGGCGTACGCGGCCATCGCCGAGAAGAAGATCTGGCAGCCGGTGATCAGCGTCGACACGAGCACCGAGTTGCGGAGGTAGCGCCAGAAGTCCAGGCCGCCGCCCGCGCCGCCCTGCGCGATCGCCTCCTTGGTCGACTGCAGGCCGAGCGCGCGCTCGAACCCGCCGGTGGTCGGGTGCACCGGCAGGGGGTTCGTCGGGTCGGCGGCGAGGCCCGCGTTGGTGGACAGGGCGGTGCGCAGGATCCAGTAGAAGGGCAGCAGGGTGACCAGTGCGATCGCGGCCAGCGCCGCCCAGGCGGCGATCCGCCCGAGGGAGGGCGCGCGCCGCAGCGGTCGTACGGCCGCCTTGGCCGGTGTCGGAGTGGGTGCTGGTGTCGTCAGGGTTGCCATGGCGTGCTTCTCCCGGTCAGCCGAGGTCGGTGTGGCCGGCCCGGGTGAGCCGGTACTGGAGGAAGGTGATCGCGCTCAGCACGACCAGCAGGGCCACGGACATCGCGGAGGCGTAGCCGAACTGGAAGCGGCCGAAGGCGGAGCCGTAGATGTAGAACTGCAGGACGTTGGTGGCGTTCGCCGGACCACCCGCGGTCGTCACCGCGACCGTGTCGAACACCTGGAACGACCCGATCACCGTCATGATCAGGACCACCGCGAGGACCGGCCGCAGCAACGGCATCGTGATGCGCCAGAACATCCGCCACTCGCTCGCCCCGTCCACCCTGGCCGCCTCGTACATGTCGTTCGGGATGGCCTGGAGACCCGCGAAGAGCAGCAGCGCGGTGTATCCGACGTGCCGCCAGACGTTGATCAGCGCGATCGTCGGGATCGCCCAGGTCTCGTCCGCGAGGAACGGGATCCGGTCGAATCCGAGGCCCGCGACGATCTCGTTGCCGATACCGAGCTGGGTGTCGAGGATCCAGAGCCAGACGATGCCCGCGACGACGTTCGACATCAGATAGGGGGTGAGCACGATCCCGCGCAGTACCGCCGACTGGGTCAGCCGCTGGAGCAGTACGGCGATGGCGAGCGCCGACACCGTCTGCGCACCGATGTTGATGGCGACATACTCGACGGTGACCGTCAACGAGTCCCAGAAGATGGGGTCGTTGACCATCCGGACGTAGTTGTCGAGCCCCACCCACTCGGCCGGGGTCAGCAGATTGAAGCGCGTGAAGCTCAGGTAGACGCCCCGCAGCGTCGGCCAGAGCAGGAACACCAGGAAGCCCAGCATCGCCGGGGCGACGAAGAGCGCCGCGAGCGCGCCGTCGCCGTGTGGTCGACGCAGGGGAGGGCTGGTGGAGGCGACGGTCATGGAGAGACTCCCTCGTCTGCTCGTCGGCGGCTCGTCCTCAGGCCACTTACTTTCGAGGCGAAAGAATCCATTCGTCAAGATGTGGGCAGATATCTTTTTCCAGCCGGGAATCGCCGCGTATGGTGGTCCTGTTAGTTCCATAGCAAAAGAAAAGGTGAGGGGTCTGATCGTCATGACCGCAGTGACCGACGGCTGGCCGCCGCTGAGTCCCGGCGAGCGCTCGGTGGCGATCGAGGTGCTCGTCCACGGCCCCCTGTCCCGCGCCGAACTCGCCCGGCGCCTCGACCTCTCCGCCGGCAGCCTCACCAGGCTGACCAAACCGCTGCTCGAATCGGGGCTGCTCGTTGAGGTGCCCGACGCCGGCTCCCCGGCCGAGGTGCGCCAGGGGCGGCCCTCGCAGCCCCTCGATGTTGTCGCCGAGTCCCGTGCCTTCCTCGGCTTCAAGATCACCGAGGACATGGTCTACAGCGTCGTCACCACGCTGCGCAGCGAGGTCGTCGCCCGCCTCGACCGGCCCCTCACCACCCATGACCCGGCCCAAGTCGCCGACCTGGTCGGCGAGATGGCCTCCGAACTGTCCGCCGCCCACCCCGCCGTGTCCGGCATCGGGATCGGCGTCGGAGGACGCGTCGAGAACCGCGCGGTCGTCGCCGACTCCGTCTTCCTCGGCTGGCGGAACGTCCCGCTCGCCGAACTCGTCGAAGAACGCACCGGACTGCGGGTGGTCGTCGAGAACGACGTCACCGCCCTCGTCGAGGCCGAGAGCTGGTTCGGTGCGGGCCGGGGCCTGGACCGCTTCGCGGTCCTCACCATCGGCGCGGGCCTCGGCTACGGCCTGGTCAGCGGCGGGCGACGGGTGCCGTCCTCCGAGGACGGCCGGGGTGTGGGCCGCCGCTGGATCGTCAACCCGAACGGACCGCTCACCCCCGACGGGGAGCGCGGCAGCGCCATCTCCCTGCTCACCGTCCCCAGCATCCGCTACCAGATCCGCGCCGCCACCGGCCACGATCTGGCATACGACGAGATCCTCGCCCGGGCCACCGCCGGTGACCCCATGACCGCCCGCGTCGTCGACGAGGCGGCCCGGGCCCTCGGCACACTGGTCGCCCAGATCGCCAATTTCGCGATGCCGGAGAAGATCCTTCTCGCCGGGGAGGGGGTCGGGCTCGTCGAAGCGGCGGGTGCCGCGGTCGAGGAGAGCATCCTGGCCAACCGGCATCCGCTCGCGGACCCGGTCAACCTGGAGACCAAGGTCTCCGACTTCCACGACTGGGCGCGCGGGGCCGCCGTACTGGCCATTCAGGTGCTGGTGCTGGGGGCGGCCGACAGATGAGGTCCGGGCCCGGGAGCGAGGGAGGGCGGGAGGAGGACGTGATCAGCAACACGGTCCGCAATGCGCCAAAGGTCTGTTTCAACCGATTCGGCTTTCACTTGTCGCGGCATATGCTTCACAGCATGTCCACCACTCTTCAACCCGCCACTGATCGATCGGCAGCCGACGTCAACGAAGAGATCCGGGCCCTGTGGCTCCGGTCGGGCGGGATCCTCAGCACCGAGCAGCGGCTGACCTATCAGCAGCTCGTCGCCGAATGGGCCGCGGTCTCCCCGCACCCCGGGCGCGACGCGTAACCACTTTCGTTCGGCATGTCAGCAGCAGGGCCGGGGCCGCGCACAGCGCGTCAGCCCCGGCCTCTTGTGTTTCCGCTCAGCTCCAGTTCGCCGAGTACGAGCGGCGGTAGTCCCTGCGGTCCTGTTCCACCCGGAACCAGCGGGTGGCGACCAGGGCGATCAGGCTGCCGCCGACGATCAGCAGGCCCGGCCCCACGTTCTTCGGATCGGCGAGCCGGTCCAGCAGCGCCTCGCCGGCCGTGCTGCCCGTCACCGGCGCCACCGAGCCGGGCTGGGCGTCCCCGGGGGCGACGGCGCTCTGCGTGGCCGACGCCGAGGGTGCCGGAGCGGCCGCCTGGCCCGCCTGGCCGATCAACCGGACGTTGAGCGCGGCCAGCGCCTTGGTCACCGGCTGGAAGAACGTCGTACCGCCGCTCCTGCAGTCGCCGTTGCCGCCCGAGGTGATCCCGAGCGCGATGCCCTCGGAGAACAACGGGCCGCCGCTGTCGCCCGATTCGGCGCACACGGTGGTCTCGATCAGGCCCGACACCGTGCCCTCCGGGTAGTTGACGGTGGCGTTGAGTCCGGTCACCTCGCCGTCACGCAGCCCGGTGGTGCTGCCGCTGCGGAACACCTTCTGGCCGACGGCCGGATCGGCCGCACCCGTGATGCGCACGCCCCGGCCGTCGCCGATGGCGACGACGTCGGCGCCGTCACCGGCCGAGCCGCCGTTGTACTGAACCAGCGAGTAGTCGTTGATGGGGAAGCTGCCGCTGATCGTCTTGCCGATCTCCTGTGAGCCCCCGGTGTCCGAGAACCAGACCGAACCGTTGGGCCCGCAGTGACCGGCCGTGAGGATGAAGTCGGCCGTCCCGTTGGTCACGTTGAAGCCCGCCGAGCAGCGGCCGCCGGTCGACAGGATCGGCTGCGCCGCGTTGATGCGGGTGGTGAAGGTGCCCCGGGTCCGCTCCATTCGTACGGAGCCGCCGATCTCCTCGGCGACCGCGGACAGCCTGGCCCAGTCGGCGGCCGACACGGTGCTGTCGACCTGGACGACCACCTCGTTGTTCGTGTAGTCGACCGACCACGCCGTGCCCGTCACGCGCGGCGCCGAACGCAGCGTCTCCGTCGCGGACCTGAGGTCGTTCATGCTGTAGTCCACGACCTTGGGCCGGGCGCCCGCCTTCTCGACCTCGACGGCCGCCTCGTCGTCGGTCACCGCGACGACCGGCTTCCCGTCGTCCGCGATCCAGCTGCCCGCCGTACGGTCGGTGCCGAGATCGCCGACGAGTCCGGTACCGGTGGTGCCGGCCGCCTGCGCGGAGCTGAGGGGCAGGTTGGCGGCTCGGGGCGGCTCGGTCGCCACAGCCTGGGTGACCATCAATCCGCCGAGGATGACTCCGCCGACGGCCGCCAGCCGTGTCGCTCGCCGGACGATCCGTCGTCGTGCGTGCCTCATCAATGGCTCCCGAACCCCGAACGAGCGGTGTCGACACCGCGGGGCCCTCCGGTCGTTGAGTGACCCTCACTTCCATACGTGGCAGGCGGTGTTCGTGTTCACCCGGTCCAGGATCTGTGCGGGTCCGCGGGCCGGGGGCGGACCGCGTCAGGGCTTGCGGGCCACGCCGCAGTACATGGCGACCTCCGCCGGCTCGTCGTCGCCGGCGCAGGATCTCTCCCGGCGCCAGTGCGAGCAGGACACGACCCCCGGCTCCAGGAGGTCCAGACCGTCGAAGAACCGCGCCACCGCGTCGGGGGTGCGCTGGGTCAGCCGGGGTGTGCCGTGCGCGTTCCAGTACCGGACAGCCGCGTCCACCTCGGCCAGCGCCGGGCCGGTGATGGTGTGCGAGAGCGCGAGATGGCTGCCCGGGGCAAGGGCGTCCAGCAGCCGCCGTACGACGCCGTAGGGATCCTCGTCGTCGCCGAGGAAGATGACCACCCCGAGCAGCATCAGGGCGACGGGCCGGGTGAGGTCCAGGGTGCGCGCGGCCTGTTCGAGGATCGCGTCGACGTTGCGCAGGTCCTCGTCGACATGATCGGTACGTCCCTCGGGTGTACTGGTGAGGAGGGCGCGGGCGTGGACCAGGACAAGCGGATCGTTGTCCACGTACACGACCCGGGCGTCCGGTGCGATCCGCTGGGCCACCTCGTGCGTGTTGTCGGCGGTCGGCAAACCGGTCCCTATGTCGAGGAACTGCCGTATCCCGCACTCCGTGACCAGATGACGCACGGCCCGCCCCAGGAAGAGACGGTCCGCGCGGGCGTACTCGCCGATGCCCGGGTGCAGTTCACGGATCCGGTCCCCGGCCTCGCGGTCGACCTCGTAGTGGTCCCGGCCGCCGAGCCAGTAGTTCCAGATCCGGGCCGTGTGGGGCCGGCGCGAGTTGATCCGCGCCTGCAGTGGCGCGGCCGGCGAGTTCTCGGGCACGGGGGCAGCTCCTGAGCACCTGCTAGAGAGTGTCAACCGGCAATCTAGACAAGGTTGTTGATGTTGGCGAGGCCCTGGACAGGTCCTCGTCGCGGGCGGCTGCGAAGAACTGTCCGTGACTGCGCTCGTCGCCCCGTCTGCGAGGTGTTCGGCATCGAGTTGTCCATGCACTCCAACGCGTATCTGGTCATCAGTCTCGCCGCGATGACCCACGTCGGCGCGGCCATCCCCAACCTTGCCCACTCCTGCGACACGCACCACCCGTGGAACTCGGCCGACGACGTGATCGTCCCCGGCGCCACCGGGGTCCGCGACTGCGCGGTGAAGGTACCGACCGACCGGCCCCGGCCCCGGCCCCGGCGTCGAGCCCGGCCCCGGGCCCACCGCCGCTACCTCGACTCGGGGACACGGGACCGCGACGACACCGGGTACATGCGGCGGATCCGGCCGGAGCGCGAGCGGAGGCTGCCCCGTTGGTGACGGCGGGCTGGGGAGGTGGGCGCCAGGCGTCGGGCGGAATCCCGGCGCCTAGACTCCCGCCCATGGATGACACCAGCACCCTGGACCGGCTCGCCGCGGGCGACTACCTGCTGATCACCAGCTACCGGAAGAACGGCACATCCGTCGCCACCCCGGTGTGGGTGGTGCGGGACGGGAACGCGCTCGGTGCCTGGACGGCGGCGGACGCCTGGAAGGTGAAGCGGATCCGTAACCGGGCCGACGTCCTCGTCGGCCCCTGCGACGCCCGCGGGAAGCCGACCGGCGACCAGGTCCCCGCCACCGCCGTGATCCTCGACCAGCCCGCGACCGGCGCCTACCGGCAGCTCATCGCCCGCAAGTACGGCGTGCTGGGCCGCCTCACCCTGTTCGGCAGCCGACTGAGGCGCGGGAAGACGGGCACGGTCGGGATCCGCATCACTCTCACCTAGCGCTACCACTTCCGTACGGGCCGCGGAAGCAGGCTCCGTCTGTGCGCACCTCGCACGGGCGGGGCCCTTTCGTTGCCGCAACGCATACACGGGCGCATCGACACTGGCCGTGTCGTAAGTGGTTTGGGGGGAGGGACGCCGTCCCTCCCCCCCAGGGGCGCGGGGAACTGCGCGACAAGCCACAGCGCACCCGCACCCAACAAACTCACCCCTACGACGCGTCCAGCACCGTCCCCGCGAACTCGGGCCCAGGCACCGGCTCGCCCGTCTCCTCGTCGAAGTCGGTCACCCGAAACCGCACCGACTCCTCCGGCTCCACCACCGCGTCCGCGACCGTCGGCACGCTGAACTCCGCCGTCGACTCGTCCGGCGGAATGGACACCCACAGGTAGAGCCCCTCGACCTGGGACAACGGCCGTTCCGGCAGCGGCGACTCACCGGAGGCGTCCTCCAGCCACGTCGGATCGACATCCGTGGTGGACAGTTCCGCGCCGCTGGTGACCGGCAGCACCTCCAGGACCGAGTACACCTCGGTGCCCGAGGGCGCTGACAGCGTCGCGCGCCAGGTCAGCCGGTGCCCCTCGGTGACCCGGTCAGCGACCGGGGTGACGGTGACCGTGGGCCGGGGGTCGTCGTTCTCGGCGGTCACCCCGCCGCTGTACGAGCCGACGACCGAACCGCGCACCGCCTTCGCGAACACGCTGTGCCAGACGTCGTAGCCGTACCGGGTGTCACCCTTCACCGTCACCGGCACGTCGATGCTCCGCACGCCGGGACGTACCGTCACCAGGCGGCTCGTCATCACGTCCGTCTCGGGGTTGTGGACGTAGACGCGGACCGTGCCGCTGCCCTGTCCGGCGACGCGGACCGGTACCCGGTAGGTCCTGGAGCCGGAGTCGCCCTCCTGGACGGTCAGCCGTCCGAGGTCGACGCGAGGCAGCGTGGCCGGCCGTACCGCGGGCGTGCCCGGGCGCCAGGCCCAGGTGTCGATCAGCCAGGCCTGTCCCGAGCGGCTGCGCGGAGTCAGCTCCACGCTCCGCACCTTGCGCAGGTCGGCCCCGGCCCGGGCGGCGGCGGACAGCGGTACGCGGACCTCCTGCCCCCAGTACGAGGCCGTCCGCCTGCTCCCGGGCAGCCCGTCCACACGGACCCGGCCCAGCGCGGCACGCCTGCCGGAGGTGTCGGTGACGGACACGTCCAGTTGTGTCCCGGTGGTGTTGGGCGGCACGATGACGCGCAGGGCGAGGCCCTTGGCTCCGCCGAGGGACACCGGCCGCTCGGGACGCACCCGTACCGCGGCACCCGGCTGCGACCACTTGAGGGCGACCGCGCGGCGGCCCACCTCCCGTTCCGTCATCCAGCCCGCGAAGTGCGGGGACTCACCGGCGGTGTCCGCGGCCAGACACCTGACCGAGGGACGGTCGTCCACCGCCGAGCACAGCCGTCCGCCACCGCCCCGCACGGTCACCGCGCCGTCCGGCAGGATGCCGGCCGAACGGTTGCCGCCCACCGCGTGCGTGAGGACGCGCGCCGGGTCGGCGGACGGCGCCCGCCGGCCGGAGCCGTCGAGCAGCGGACGTACCCGGTCGTCGCCAGCGACGAACAGCCGGGCCGCCGCCGCGATGTAGGAGGCGCCCGCCTTGTGCTGCTGGTCGGCGGTCAGCCGGGTCCTGGCGCCCACGTCGCACACCGGGTCCCGCGCGTCCGGCTCCGACCAGAAGTCGTCGTCCGCCGGTGCCTGGGCCTGCCCCGGCGTCCACTCGGTGTTGAAGTAGTTGTGGTTGGCGCCGATCATGTACACCGCGCTGTGCAGGGCGGCGCCGCGGCTGATCCCACGGGTGCCGTCCACGGCCAACTCGCCCTGCAGGTCGGACACGTCGCCGTCGCAGCCCGGCAGAATCGTCATCGACGGGACGTCGGCGACCGGGTTCTGTCCGAAGATCGTCGGCCCGATGAGGACCGTGCCCCGGATGTTCCAGCGCACCGGGCCGCCGTACCCGTCCTGGTCGGCCGGCGGCCGGTACAGGCTGTCCATCGCGGCCCGGTTCACGCCCTCGCCGCCCCGCGAGTGGCCGACCAGCAGTACCCGGGAGAGGTCGGCTGCCGGTGCGGTCCGTACGATCGTCGGCGCCGAGGGCCGGTTCGCCGTCCAGTCGGCCCAGTGGGCGAGATGCCGCCGGACGAGGGAGGAGCGGGCCTGTGCCCCGGCGTCCTCGATCGCCCCGTCCTGGGCGTTGATGCCGTTGGCGGAGATCGACACCGTCACATAGCCCTGGGACGCCAGGAGTCTCTGGTCGCGCAGATAGCCCCGGTGACTCGGTATCTGCTTTTCGCCGGCCGGGCAGGGCCACGCGCCGCTGATGTCGTCGTCGCCGGGCTTGTAACAGGTGGAGTGGCGTCCGTGCAGGAACAGCGCGAGCGGCCTGCGGCCGGTGGCGCCGGCCGGTGCGACCACCACGGCCTTCATCTCCACCGGCACGGCCATCCCGGGCAGTTTCACCGAGTCGAGCGCGTACTCGCCCGAGACCGTACGGTACGAGCCCGGCTTGCCGGGGTCGACGGGATTGGCCGGTGCCAGTGCGGGCGGAGCGGGCGCCGCGCGCCGCTCGTCCGGGGCCGCCGCCACTCCGGCCGCGTCCAACCGGCGCCCACCGGCGCGTACTTGGAGATTCTCGAACGTCCGGGACCCCTTGAGGCCGCTGGCGTTCAGGGCCTCTTCCAGCGGCAGCCGGAAAGTCCGGCCGTCGTTGGCGGCCATGGGCCGGCCGAGCAGCCGGTCGCCGGTGTAGAACTCGACGCGCGCGTCACCCATCGGCACCGGTCTGCCGGAGCGCCAGACGAGCTGCCGCTCCGCACCGTCATCCGTGAACGCCCAGCCCGAGGGCAGCTGTTCGGCCGCTGACTCCGACCGGGTGGGCTGCTGCGCCTGCGCCCATCCTGGCGATCCCGCCACCACCGCGAGCACCGCCGCAGCGGTGATCCATATTCGCCGGGGACCTAGCAATGGTCTCCTCCTCCTGGCCTTGCCCAGGAGCCCCGGGTCTCCCGACGGGGCCCCTCTCGTCCCGGAGGACGGGATAAGGGACCTGTGGGTTGCCTGTGGAGGAGGGTCAATGAGGTGTCATGCTGCGGCAGTTGGCGAGGGCGGGAGGCAAGTGACCGTCAGGAGACGGAGAGTTGACGCAGCGTCAGAGCCAGGCCCGGTACGGCTCGTCCAGGAGCTGGAACACCGGCTCGCCGCGCACCGGGTCCTTCGCCGTGGACAGCCGGACCCGGTCCCCGCTGTGGATGCCGGCGGCCGGGCCCATCACCCGGCCGCGTACGACGAAGCCCTCGGCCATCTCGACCAGTGACACATTGCGCGCGGCCGGTGTGTTCCGGTTGACCACCGTGGCGTGCCGGACCGTGCCCGAGCCCTCGCTGCGTTCCGTACGCAGGTCGCTGCCCGCGCAGACCGGGCAGAGCAGCCGGTGGTACATGGCGGTGGCGCACCAGCCGCAGCGCTGGAAGACGAGGGTGTTCGTGTCGGACGGGGCGTCGAGCAGGCCCGTGGCGGAGCCGACGGCCATCGGACGGGTGGCGCCTAGTGAGTGGTACACGGTGTCATCTCCCTGCGCTCGGCCTGAATCCGAAGTGCGCGGTTCGCCGTGCCACCGTGCACGGCCTCAGGGTATGGCACTCAGTGTCACGCGTAAAGGCACTGCGTACCCTCAATTCTCGGGCCGGGTCGAGAGCGCGGATTCGATCTCCTGGACGACCCGCCACATGGGCGCCCCGCGCCGCGACACGACGACCACCACGTCCTCGGACTCCGGGTCCGGTGCGGGGTCGTCCCGGCGGGGGACTGCGGGCGGGGTGCCGAACGCGGCCTTCACGTAGTCCAGGGCGTGGTCGACGGCCGTGGTCGCGTCGCCCTGCCCGTCCGAGCGCAGCCAGGAGCGCAGCGCGTTGTTGTGGGCGGCGACGACGGCCGCCGCGATCACGTCGGCCCGGAGTGTCCCGTCGGGCCGGCCGGCGAAACGCCCGCGCAGATACGCGGCCAGGGCGCGCTCGTACCGCCAGACCACCGAGAGCTCGGAGGCGCGCAGCCCGGGGACCTTCTTGGTGAGGCGGTAGCGCTGGACGGAGAAGGCCGGGTTCTCGGCGTACATGAGCAGCACCATGCGGGCGGCGGCGCACACCCGCCCGACCGGTTCCGCGTCCTCGGGGCTGTCGGCGAGGTACGCCGTCATGTCGGCCAGGCACCGCTCGTGGTCGGGGAAGACCACGTCCTCCTTGGAGGGGAAGTAGCGGAAGAAGGACCGGCGCCCGACCCCGGCCAGCGCCACGATCTCGTCCACGGTCGTCTGCTCGTAGCCCCGCTCCAGGAACAGCTGGAAGGCCGCCGCGACCAGGGCGTCCCGCATGGGCGGTTTGCTCATGGACGGGAAACTAGCATCAGAGCGAGGTCGATGGCACTCGGTGCGCTGCGCCCGGGGAACTGAGTGCCCTCCGTGTCCGGTCGGCGGCTCACGCGAGGGTGACCTCCACCGGCAGCTTCTTGATCCCGTTGACGAAGTTGGAGCGCACCCGGGGAACATCCCCGGCCAGCCGGATGCCGGCGAGGCGTGGGATCAGTTCCTCGAACATGATCCGGATCTCCGTGCGGGCCAGCAGGTTGCCCAGGCACAGGTGCGGACTGCCCTTGCCGAAGGTGACGTGGTCGTTGTCCGTACGCGTGACGTCGAAGTCGTACGGGTTCTGGAAGACCGCCTCGTCACGGTTGCCGGAGGCGAACCACATGACGACCTTGTCGCCCTCCCTCACCTGCTTGCCGCCGAGCTCCACGTCGCGGGTGGCGGTGCGCCGGAAGTGGTAGACGGGGGAGGCCCAGCGCAGGAACTCCTCGACCGCGCCCGGGATCAGCGACGGGTCGGCCTGGAGACGGGCGAGCTGCTGGGGGTGCTGGAGGAGGGCCAGCATGGAGTGGGTGATGGTGTGCCGGGTGGTCTCGTTGCCGGCGACCACCAGGAGCAGGAAGTAGTTGTCGAAGTCCTGCGCGGACAGTGGTACTCCGTCGCGCGGAGTGGTGTTGACGAGCCTGGAGACCAGGTCGGTGCCCTCGCCGCCGTGCCGCTGGCGGGCCAACTCCCTTCCGTACTCGAAGACTTCGAGCGAGGCGGGGGAGCGGAACGGCAGGTCGCGGTACTTCTCGCTCTCCGCGCTGCCCAGCAGCACGTCGGCGTAGTCGGGGTCGGTGTTGCCGATGATCCGGTTGCCCCAGTCAATGAGCTGCTGGTTGTCCTCCGGCGGTACGTCGAGCAGCCGCGCCAGGACGTTGATGGGGAAGTCGGCGGAGACCTCCTTGACGAAGTCGAAACTCCCCTTGGCCAGCGCCGCGTCCAGAGTCTGTGCGGTGAGCCCGCGCAGGAAAGCGGTGTAGCTGTTGATGACGCCCGCGCCGAACTGCCGCTGGATCACGCTGCGCAGGGCCCGGTGCCGCACTCCGTCCAGCTCCAGGATGGAGGCGCGTTTCCTGATCTGGTCCTCGTCGACCTCTTCGAGGTTGACGAACCTCGTGGAGGTGAAGGTCTCGGCGTCACGGTCGACGCGCGCGATGTCCGCGTGACGGGTCACCGCCCAGAAACCGGAGTTGGGGGCCTCCTCCGGCTGCCAGTGCACCGGGTCCTCGTGGCGCAGGGTGTGGAACATCCGCCAGGGCGTCACCCCGTCGGTGAAGTTGTCGAGGTCGGCGAGGTCGACGGCGTCGAGGGGGAGTGGCTCGTGGGCGGCGGCGGAGGGGAGGGTCTCGGTCATCACGGGCTCCAGGAGGTCGTGCAGAGGTGGTCGGGGCGCTCAGAGGTGGTAGGCGTATTCGGTGAACTCCCAGTCGGTGACGTGCCGTTGGAAGCGCTCGACCTCGTTGCGCTTGTAGGCGAGGAAGGAGGCGACGAAGTCCTTGCCGAGCACCTCGGTCAGCGCGGTGTCCGCCTCCAGGGCGTCGAGGGCGGCCGGCAGGCTCATCGGCAGGACGGCCGACCTCGCGGTGTCGTAGCCGTAGCCCTCCAGCGGAGCCGACGGCTCGTCCCCGGCGAGCACACCGAGCAGTGCGGCGGCCACGGCACCGGCGATCGCGAGATAGGGGTTGGCGCTGGCGTCGCCGAGCCGCAGTTCGAGCCGGGCTCCGGATCCGCGCTCCGGAGGCACCCGGACCATGGCGCTGCGGTTGTCGAGCCCCCAGTCCACAAGCCAGGGCGCGAGAGTGTCGGGGCCGAAGCGCTTGTACGAGTTCACGGTCGGGTTGAGCAGCGCGGCGAGGGCGGGCGCGTGGGCGAGGAGACCGGCCGCCGCGTGCCGTGCCGTGGCGGACAGTCCGTACACGCCCGAGGGATCGTCGAAGAGATTGCGCGCGCCGCCGTCCCCCTCGGGGTCCGATTCGCAGGAGAGATGGAGATGGAAGCCGGAGCCGCCCGCGTCGTTGAAGGGCTTCGCCATGAAGGTGGCGAGACGGCCCTCCCCGCGCGCCAGTTCCTTGATCGCGGCCTTGAAGCGGAAGGCCCGGTCGGCGGCCGACATCGCCTCCGAGTGCAGCAGGTTGATCTCGAACTGCCCGCCGTCGAACTCGTGGTTGCCGCTGAGCACGCCGATGTCCAGATCGCGTACGTGGCGCAGGGTGCGCAGAAGATGGTTGTCGGGGTCGGCGCGCAGGCCGGCGGTGTAGACGACACCGGGGTCCCGGTTGTACCGCTGCCAGCCGCTCGCGTCCCCCGGAGCGGGATCGCACAGGAAGTACTCCAGTTCGGGACCGACGACGGGCCGCAGCCCGTGCTCGGCGCACCGGTCGAGGACGGCGCGGAGCAGATCGCGGGGCGACTCCGGCGCGGGTGAACCGGTCGCCGGGTCGACGACGTCCCCGAGGCAGACCGCGACGCCGGGCTCCCAGGGCAGGGCGACCAGGGTGGACAGGTCCGGCCGTACACAGACGTCGGGCAGGCCGGCGTCCAGGCCGCCGCTGACCGGGACCACATCGCCCTGGGGGCTGGTGTGGTAGACGGCCCGGCAGAAGGCGAGCCCGTGCTCGCAGGCGCGCGCCAGCCCGTCGAGCAGAACGTCGCGGGCGCGGTCGGTGCCGATGAGGTCGGGATAGACCACGCGGACCACGTCGATCCCCTCGGCGGCGAGCCGCTCGATGTGCCGGCGGACTTCTGGAAGGTCGGTTGCGCTCACCGTTGTCTCCTCGGGCAGACGTCGGGCACCTCCGGAACGGGGGTCCGGGAGGCGGGTGGCGTGGGGAGTACGGCCGGGGCGCTCGGTGCGGGCGGACATCCCGGGCTCGTTGTTTGAGGTCAAACCGTATGGAGGGGTGGTCCGTCCCGCAAGAGGGTCGGGGAATGAATTTATCCATCCGGATAGCTATTGACCAGACTCCGGCCGCTTCCTATCTTGTTTGAAGCCAAACGAGTCAGGGGTCGGCCTCCGAACCCCTTTGGCCGGGGCCCGGCCCGACAACGGTCGGGCCCCTTCTCCCCCCTTCTCCCCCCAACCCGTTCCGACGCCCTCACCACCAGGAGGACCCGGCCATGAAGGTCGTCGTCGACATGAACAAGTGCCAGGACCACGGCCAGTGCGTCTTCGCGGCACCCGACGTCTTCTCGATGGACGACGGCGGGCACCTGCTGTACGTCTCCGACCCCGACGACGCGCTGCGCGACGAGGTCGAGGAGGCCGCGGACGTCTGTCCGCTCCAGGCCATCCGGATCGAGGACTGACGTGACCGACACCGACGACCCGATGGATGGGCCGGTGAGGCGCGTGGTCGTCGTGGGCGCCTCCATGGCGGGGCTGCGCGCCGCCGAACAGCTGCGCGCGGCCGGCTGGACCGGCGCCGTCACGGTCGTCGGCGACGAGCCGCACATGCCCTACAACCGCCCTCCGCTCTCCAAGGAGGTACTGGCGGGCAAGGCTTCCTTCGAGTCCCTCGCCTTCACCCCGAAGGCGTCGGCGGCGGACGTGGAGTGGCGCCTCGGCACAAAGGCCCTGGCGGTCCGTCTCACCGAGCGCGCCGTCGACCTCGACGACGGCTCGACCCTGTCGTACGACGGTCTGGTCGTCGCCACCGGGATGCGCCCCCGGCGCCTGCGCTGCCCCGGCCCGCAGTCCGGCCGCCACACCGTACGCACCCTCGCCGACGCCCAGGGTCTGCGTGACGTGCTGACCCGGCCCGGCGTCAGGGTCGTGGTGGTCGGCGCCGGATTCATCGGCTGTGAGGTCGCCGCCACGGCCGTCGGGCTCGGCGTCGCCGAGGTCACCGTCGTCGATCCGCTGTCCCTGCCCATGGTGGGCCCCCTCGGCGAACTCCTCGCCCGCGCGCTGCTCAGGCGGCACGAGGAACGCGGGGTGCGGTTCGCGCTCGGCACGGGAGTGGCCGGATTCGAGGGCGACGACCGGATCACCGGCGTCGTCCTCGGCGACGGTACGGTCCTGCCGGCCGATGTCGTCGTGGAGTCGGTCGGTTCCGTCGCCAACGTCGAGTGGCTGGACGGCAACGGGCTCGATCTCGGCGACGGCGTGCTCACCGACGAGTGGCTCAGGGTGGGCGGGCGCCCGGAGGTCGTCGCGGTCGGCGACGTGGCCCGCTTCCCCAACGCCCGCTACGACGGCGTACCCCGCCGCGTCGAGCACTGGTCGATCCCGACCGACACCGCGAAGCACGCCGCGAAGTCGCTCGCCGCCCATCTCGCCGGTACGGGAGCGGAGCTGACGCCTTTCGCGCCGCTGCCCACCTTCTGGAGCGACCAGCACGACTTCCGGCTCCAGTCCTTCGGGGCACCCGTGCTCGGCATCGACGACGTACGGGTTCTGGACGGCGAGCCGGACGGAGACGTCCTGGTCGGCTACCACGCCGCTGACCGGCTCGTCGGCGTCGTCGCCCTCGGGGGGCACGCCACGGCCGCGAAGGCCGCCCGTTATCGCGCCGAACTGCTCAAGCAGCCCGCACTCTTTGTCCAAGGAGCCGCCAAGTGACCAGCCCCCGTGGGTTCTTCCACCCCAGGACGGCGAGCGGTGCCTCGTCGCTGATCCCCGCGCCGCCCTGGCGCTACTCGGGCGACCTGCTGACCGTCGAGTACCGCACGGATCCCTCGCGGGTGCGTGAACTGCTGCCCGAGCCGCTGGAGTTGGCGGACGAGGATCCGGGTGCGGTCGCCCTCATCTGGGCCGACTGGCAGTCGTGCTCCGAGTCCGGGGACGAGTTGCTGGATCCCGTGCGGGGCCAGTACAAGGAGGCGTTCGCGGTCGTCCGGTGCAAGTACCGGGGGGCGACGTACTCGCGGTGCGTCTACATCTGGGTCGACAAGGACTTCGCGATCGCTCGCGGACTGCACCAGGGATATCCGAAGAAGTTCGGGTCCATTCACCAGACGCGGCCGCATCCGTACGGGCCCGCTCCGCGGATTGCTGCGGGGGCGCGGTTCGGGGCGACGCTTGCCGCCGCCGACCGGCGGCTGGCGCAGGCGGTGGTGACTCTGCGGGAGCCCTCGGCGGCGAACGGGTTCGTCAACGGGCATCCCATGGCTCATCATCGCTGGCTGCCGTCCATCGAGAACGGCAAGGGGCTGGCTCTCGACGAGTTGATCGAGTCCGGGGCAGCTTCGTTCGAGGGTGGTCAGGCGTGGGTCGGGGACGCGGAACTGGAGTTGTTCTCGGCGCCCACGGAGGAGTTGGCCCGGCTGGAGATCCGTGAGCCCATCGCCGCGTACTACCGCCAGGTCGGCGTGGTCTGGGACGGCGGGCGGTTGCTGGAGTCGGGGACTTCGGGGGTGGGCGCCTCTTGATGCCGGTGGGTCTGTGCGGGCTGTACGTGGCTGGTCGCGCAGTTCCCCGCGCCCCTGAAAGCGGTCGGGTCACCCCAACTTCCCTTTATTGGAGCCCTTCTCATGTCTGACAAACTCGTCGTCGCCGGAGTTTCCATCGACACCCGGCACTGGATCGGTGGTGAACGCGTCGCGTCTCCCACCACCTTCACCGACACCTCGCCCATCGACGGTCGCACCCTCGGTGAGATCGCCCGCGGCGGGCCAGCCGAGGCCTCCGCGGCCGTCGCCGCCGCCCAGGCGGCCTTCCCCGCCTGGGCCGCGACCTCGCGCACCGAACGGGCCCGCATCCTGCATGCCATCGCCGACGGCGTCGAGAAGCGGATCGAAGAGCTGGCGATCGTCGAGACCAACGACAACGGCGCCCTGCTCCGTTCGCACCGCCGGGGTGTGATGCCCCGGGTCGCGCACAACTTCCGTTTCTTCGCGGACCGGCTGCTGAAGCTGGACCACGAGGACTTCGACACCCGGGGCCACACGAACCACGTCTCGTGGGACCCGGCGGGCCCGAGCGTCCTGATCACCCCGTGGAACGCGCCCCTGATGCTGGCCACCTGGAAGGTCGCCCCGGCGCTCGCCGCCGGCAACACGGTGATCCTCAAGCCCGCCGAGTGGTCCCCGCTCACCGCGTCCCTGCTGGCCGACATCGCCGCCGAGGCGGGACTGCCCGCCGGGGTGCTGAACGTCGTCCAGGGATACGGCTCCGAGATCGGCGACGCGCTCACCTCGCACCCGGACGTACGGCGGATCAGCTTCACCGGATCCGTGCCGACCGCCAGGCACATCGCCGCCTCCGCCGCCGCGAACCTCACCCCGCTCAGCCTCGAACTCGGCGGCAAATCACCGCTGCTGGTCTTCGCGGACGCCGACCTGGAACTGGCCGTCGACCTCGCGGTGGAGCAGTACGACAACGCAGGGCAGGTCTGTCTGGCCGCGACCCGCATCCTTGTCGAGGAGTCGGTCGCCGAGGAGTTCACCCAGCGATTCATCGACAGGGCAACGCGGTTGACGCAGGGCGACCCGCGCGACGAGGCCACCGACCTGGGTCCCAACATCCATCCCCGCCAGCTGGAGAAGATCGACGGGTTGGTGCGGCGGGCCCTCGCCACCGGGGCACGGGCCGTGATCGGCGGGCACCGTGCCGACGGGGGCGGTCAGTACTACGCGCCCACCCTGCTCACCGATGTCGCCCAGGACTCGGAGATCGTCCAGGAGGAGGTCTTCGGGCCGGTCCTGACCCTCCAGACCTTCGCCGACGAGGACGAGGCCGTCCGGCTGGCCAACGACACCCGGTTCGGCCTCGCCGCCACCCTCGCCACCGGCGACCCGGAGCGCGCCGGACGCGTCACCGCGCGGCTCGTCGCGGGCACGGTCTGGGTCAACTGTTTCTTCGTGCGCGACCTCCAGGCGCCCTTCGGAGGCTCCCGCCTCTCCGGGGTCGGCCGGGAGGGCGGCACCTGGAGCTTCGACTTCTACTGCGACGTCAAGAACACCGTCACCGCCCCGAACGGATGGAACAACCATGGGTGAGATCGTCGGGGCGGGTCTGCTCGCCCACGTGCCCACCATCGTGCTGCCGGAGGCCGACCGGCTGGAGCTGAACGAGGGCAAGGAGATCACTCTCGTCACCGGGCTCCGCCAACTCCGGAAGGACGTCTTCGAGGGCGATGCCGCCACCGGGTACGACACCGTCGTGGTCCTCGACTCGCACTGGGCCACGACCGTCGAGTTCGTTGTCGCCGCCCAGCAGCGCCGGGCCGGTCTCTTCACCTCCGAGGAGCTGCCGCGCGGCATGTGCCGGATGCCCTACGACTATCCCGGCGACCCCGAACTCGCCCACAACATCGCCCAGTTCGCCGACAAGCACGGCACGTGGATCACCCCGATCGACGACGACTACCTGCCCGTCTACTACGCCACGATCAATCTGTGGAAGTTCCTTGGCGAGGGGCTGCCCGACAAGCGCTGGGTGACCATCGGGGTCTGCCAGACCGGCGACATGGAGGACCATCTCCGCCTCGGGCGGGCGCTCGCCGACGGTATCGCCGCCACCCCGGGTCGCCGGGTCCTCGTCATCGCCTCCGGTGCTCTCTCGCACACCTTCTGGCCACTGCGGCAGATCCGCGACCACGAGGCCAGCGACCCGGCGCACATCTTCACGCCGGAGGCCCGCGCCGCCGACGAGGAGCGCATCGCCTGGTTCAAGGAAGGGCGCCACGACCGGGTCCTCGACACCATGCCGGAGTTCCGGAAGTACAAGCCCGAGGCGAAGTTCTTCCACTACCTGATGCTGGCCGGCGCCCTCGGCGAGCAGGCCTGCACCGCGTCCGCCCGCCAGTACGGCGAGTACGAGAACTCCGTCGGCACCGGCCAGGTCCACCTGTGGTTCGACCGCCCCGCCGCCGGCTGGACCGCCCCCCGAACCCCCGTACAGGAGCCCTGACATGCCCGAACACCGCCGAATCCTCCTCGATGGCGCCGCCGTCCAGGTCACCGTCGAGGGCGGTGAACTCGTCGCCGGGGACGGCCGCCGGGTCAAGACCGAGGAGGCTCAGCACCTGCCGCCGGTCGTCCCGTCCAAGGTCGTCGCCGTCCATCTCAACCACCGCAGCCGCGTCGACGAGTTCCAGATCCGGCTGACCACCACGCCGACCTACTTCCACAAGCCGACCTCCTCCCTCAACTCCCACAAGGGCGCCATCGTGCGCCCCGAGGGCTGCAAGTGGCTCAACTACGAGGGCGAGGTCGCCATCGTCATCGGGAAGACCGCGCGGAACATCGCGCAGGCGGAGGCGGGGGAGTACATCGCCGGTTACACCGTCGCCAACGACTACGGCCTGCACGACTTCCGCGACACCGACGCCGGCTCGATGCTCCGCGTCAAGGGCTCCGACACCCTCTGCCCGCTCGGCCCCGGCCTCGTCACCGACTGGGACTTCCACGGCAAGTACCTGCGCACCTACGTCAACGGCGAGGTGGTGCAGGACGGTTCGACGGACGAGATGGAATGGGACATGCACTACCTGGTCGCCGACATCGCCCGCACCATCACCCTCTACCCGGGTGATGTGCTCCTCTCCGGTACACCCGCCAACTCCCGGCCCGTCCAGCCCGGCGACGTCGTCGAGGTCGAGGTCGAGGGGCTCGGGCGGCTGACGAACCACATCGTCACCGGGCCGACCCCGATCCGTACCGACGTCGGCGCGCAGCCCACCGAGTCCGAGGAGGTGCTGTCGACCGCGCTCGGCGGCGACTGGGAGTTCCGCGGCATCCGGGCCCCACGGCGTTGACCGTGGTCACAGGTAGGGTCACGGGCATGACCGAGCCCGCCGCCCCGCGCCGCCCCCGCAAGCGCGTGACCTACGGAGCCGGCCGCGAGGCCCTGCTGAACGCCGCCGTACGCGTGGTGGCCCGCGGCGGGCTCCGCAAGCTCACGTACCGGGCGGTCGCAGAGGAGGCGGGAGTCACCCACGGGCTCGTCGTGCACCACTTCGGCTCGCGCGACGCGCTGATCGAGGAGGCGCTCACCCATGCCATCCGCTCCTCCCTGACCAGCAGCCACCTCGGAACCGGCACGGGCAGTACGGCCGACTTCTCGGCCGGGCTGACGGAGATGGTGGAGAGCGGCCCCGACCTCCAGGCCTTCCAGTACGAACTGCTGCTGGAGTCCCGCCGCAGGCCCGAGCTGCTGACACAGCTGCGCGCCCTGTACGACGACGAGTACTTCGAGGCCACCCGGCGCGAGCTGGCCCAGCTGCTGCCGGGCCCGGTCGGCGAGGGCCTCTCCCGAATGGTCTTCGCCACGCTGGAGGGCCTCGTCCTGCACCAGCTGGTGTTCGGCGAGCGCGAGATCATCGAGGACGCCCTCGACGAGCTGCGCAACGTCCTGCGGCTCCTGGCCGCCGACCGGAACGACGAGGCCTGAGCCCCGCCTCTCCCAGGCGTGCACTCCTCGTACGAGCCCTACCGGCCTGTACGACGGCTGACGACCGTCCGCTGATCACGGCCGTGCAATAAATCCCGCCGGTACCGGATCACCGCACCAGACCCCTTGCCAAACGGATAGTTCCACCCCACCATGAGGCAACTCGTTTGGCCTGAAACGATTCTCCCTCTTCCCCTGGCAGGTGATCCGAGTGGACAGTCAGACGGTCTCCCCAGAGCAGACCGCGCGGGACGCATCCACCGCAGGCAAGCTCAAGCCCAACGCCCTCGGCGTGCTGGGCATCCTCTTCCTCGTCCTGTCCGCCCAGGCGCCGCTCACCGGCATCGCCGGGTCGGTCCCCATCTCCGTCGCGATCGGCAACGGCCCCGGCACCGCCGGCGCATATGTGCTGGTCGGAATGGTCACCCTGCTCTTCGCCGTCGGCTTCGTCACCATGGGCCGGCACGTCGTCGACGCGGGCGCCTTCTACACGTACATCGGCAAGGGCCTCGGGCGGAGTGCCGGGGCCGGCAGCGCGGGCGTGGCGCTCTTCGCGTACTGCGCCATCCAGGCCGCCATGTACGGGCTGTACGGCGCCATCGTCAACGGCCTGGTCAGCGCCCACACGGGTCTCGACCTGCCGTGGTGGGTGTGGTCGCTGGCCACGATGGCGGTCGTGCAGCTGCTCGGTGTCACCGGCATCGACATGGGCGCCAGACTGCTGGCGGTCTTCGTCCTCGCGGAGTTCAGCATCCTCCTGGTCTTCAGCCTGGTCACCCTCTTCAAGGGCGGCGGACCGGAGGGCCTCGGTATCCCGGACACCTTCTCGCCGGGCGCCGTGACACAGGGCGCGCCGGGCGTGGCCGTGATGTTCGCCCTCGCGTCCATGTTCGGCTTCGAGGCCACCGCGATCTACGGCGAGGAGGCGCGTGAGCCGAGAAAGACCGTCCCGCGGGCCACCTACCTCGCGATCGTCGTGGTCGTCGGCTTCTTCGCCCTGACCTCCTGGATGCTCGTCTCCGCACACGGCGCCTCGAACGCTGTCGCAGCGGCGGGCCAGGCGCTGGAGAGCGGCGACTCGACGGCGTTCGTCTTCGCCCCGATCGCCGCCGAGTTCGGCAACTGGGTCAACGACGTCCTGCCCGTCCTGCTCGCCACCTCCCTCTTCGCCGGCCTCCTCACCTTCCACAACTCGGCGAACCGCTATCTCTTCTCGCTGGGCCGCGACGGGCTGCTGCCCGGCCGCCTCTGTACGCTCAACAGCCGCCGTTCGCCCTGGGTGGCGGGCTGGGTGCAGACGGCCGTCGCGGTGGCCCTGGTGGTGCCGTTCGCCTTCGCCGGCAAGGACCCGGTGCTGACGCTCTTCTCCTGGTTCAGCGGTGTCGCCGTCCTCGGGATGATGCTCCTGTACCTGCTGACCTCGGTGTCCGTGGTCGTCTTCTTCCGCCGCGAGCGCCTGGACACGCGCCTGTGGAACACGCTGATCGCCCCGGCCCTGGCCACGGTCGCCGTCGCAGGTGCCGTCTGGCTGATCCTCGCCAACTTCACCACGCTCATCGGCGGCGACAGCGAGACCGCCCTGTGGCTGGAGCTGACCGTCCCGGCCGTCATGGCCCTCGGGCTCGTCGTCGCCCGGCTGACCCGCCCGCGCCTGCCGGCCGCCGACGCCTGACCCGGCCACCCGCCTCCTCCGGAGCGGCACCGGCCGCTCCGGAGGCACGGCGCCTTTCACCCCTGCTCTTCCGACCACTTCCCACGTACCCACCTGTTCTGGAGGCCCGCATGCCGCCTGTCACCCACGACGAGTGGCTCCGCCGAGCCAAGGCGCCGGCGGTGTACGGCGCACACCACATCGACGGCAGGGACGAGCCCGGGGGCGGTGCCACCTTCGCCGTCGTCTCGCCGCGCGACGGACAGGTGCTGACCGAGGCCGCCGACGGCGGGCCCGCCGAGGTGAACGCCGCCGTGGCCGCCGCCCGCCGGGCCTTCGACACCGGACCGTGGCCGCGCCTGGCGCCCGCCGAACGGGGCCGGGTGCTGTTGCGGCTCGCCGAACTCCTCGAAGAACAGCGCGAGTCGCTCGCTTTGACCGTGACCCTGGAGATGGGCAAACCGATCACGGACGCGCACGGCATCGAACTGCGCGCGGCCATCAACACCTTCCGCTGGTACGGGCAGTTGGCGGACAAACTCACCGACGAGTCCCCGCAGACCGCACCCGACGCCCTCGCCCTCGTCACCCGCGAACCCGCCGGCGTCGTCGGTGCGGTCGTGCCCTGGAACTTCCCGCTCACACTGGCGAGTTGGAAGGTCGCCCCGGCGCTCGCCGCTGGTTGCACCGTCGTCCTGAAGCCGTCCGAGAACTCCCCGCTCTCCGCGTTGCAGCTGGGCCGGCTCGGCACCGAGGCCGGGCTTCCGCCGGGCGTCCTCAATGTCGTCGCCGGGGACGGGCCGGGGGCCGGACGGGCACTCGGGCTCCACCCCGACGTGGACGTACTGGCGTTCACCGGCTCCACGGCCGTAGGCCGCCACTTCCTTCGTTACGCCGCCGACTCCAACCTCAAGCGCGTCTGGCTGGAGCTGGGCGGCAAGTCGCCCAACATCATCCTTCCCGACGCCCCCGACCTGGAGAAGGCCGCCGCCACCGCCGCCTGGGGCATCTTCTTCAACCAGGGCGAGATGTGCACGGCCCCCTCCCGGCTCCTGGTCCACTCCTCCATCGCCGAGCAGGTCACCGAGGCGATCGTCCGCCGGGCGCGCGAACTGTGTGTCGGTGACCCCCTCGACCCCGCCACGGAGATGGGCGCACTGGTCGGGGAGGCCCACCTCGGCCGCGTACTCGACCACATCGGCACGGGCACGCAGGAGGGCGCCCGGCTGCGTGCCGGCGGCACCCGCGTCCTGGAGACCACGGGCGGCACCTACCTGGCGCCGACCGTGTTCGACCAGGTCGGCCCCGGCACCCGCCTGGCCCGCGAGGAGATCTTCGGCCCGGTCCTGTCCGTCCTCACCTTCGACGACGTGGACGAGGCGGTACGGCTGGCCAACGCCACCGAGTACGGTCTCGCCGCCGGCCTGTGGACCTCGAACCTGACCACCGCCCACCAGGTCTCGCGGGCGCTGAAAGCCGGCACGGTCTGGGTCAACTGCTACGAGGAGGGCGACCTGACCGTTCCCTTCGGCGGTATGAAGCAGTCCGGCAACGGCCGCGACAAGTCCGCGCACGCCCTGGAGAAGTACACCGAGCTCAAGACCACCTGGATCCAGCTGTGACGACGAGAACAAGGCCTCTCATCGCGATCCCGGCACGGTTCGCCGCCTCCACGTCCGCGCTGCGCTACGCCGCCGAGGTCAACGCCCGCGCCCTGATCGAGGCCGTGTGGCGGGCCGGCGGTGAACCGGTGAGCATTCATCCCGCCGGCTGCACCGGCACCGAGGCCGTCGCCCGCCTCGCCCGCTTCGACGGCGTCCTCCTCCCCGGCGGCGGTGACCTCGCCCCCCACCGCTACGGCGCCGCCGACACCCACGACGCGGTGTACGACGTCGACGACCTCCAGGACACCTTCGACCTCCAAGTCGCCCGCGGCGCCCTCGAGTCGGGCATCCCGATGCTGGCGGTCTGCCGCGGCCTGCAGGTCGTCAACGTCGCCCTGGGCGGCACCCTGCACCAGGACATGGGCGGACCGGAACGCGAACACCGGCACGTGGTCCACCCGGTGACGATCCGTCAGAGTTCGCTGCTGGCACGGGTCGCCGGTGCCGAGAAGACGGAGGTGTCCTGCTACCACCACCAGCGCGTCGACCGACCGGGCACCGGTCTGGCAGTGACCGCCACAGCGGTGGACGGCACCATCGAGGCACTCGAACTCCCGGACTCCCGTGGCTGGTTCACGTCCGTCCAGTGGCACCCCGAGGACACCGCGCACGAGGACCCAACCCAACAGGCACTGTTCGACGCGCTGGTGGAGGCAGCCCGGGCCGACTGAGCCAGGTCCCGGGCGGATTGGCGCCGATAGGCGCGGTGCCGGCGACCGCCGTGAGGCGGTGCCGGTTCCGCGCCGTTCCGCAGCGTGCGCCGACGTTCCTCGTCGTGCTCCCCGACCTGGAGCACGACGACGCGTGGCCCCTCCACGAGGCCGTTGCACTGGGCGTCGCCGAGGCCCGCGGTCACGAGTGCCTCCTCCCTCTCCTCCTCGTTGAAGGCCGGAAGGACCCGCCTTCCCGGCTTCGGTGATGGACCGCAGGCCGGCTACGTGCACTCCTTGTACGGGTACGGAGAGGGCGCCCCCGCAGGGCGCGGGGAACTGCGTGACAGGCACCCACCGGCCCGCAGACAACAACCCGCATATCGACCGGAGCCGGTTGTCCCCGGCCGGATCCTCAGCTCCGTTCGAAGACCACCCGCCCGTCGAACACCGTGAGATCCACCTCCACCTCAGTGATGTCGTGCGGATCAAGACCGACCAGCGGTCGGTCCAGCACGCACAGGTCCGCGACCTTGCCCGCCTCGATCGTGCCCTTCCAGCCATCGGCGAAGTCCTGCCAGGCCGGAGTGGCCGTGTAGGAGCGCAGCGCCTCCGCGAGCGTCACGCACTGCTCGGGGCCACTGGGCCGGCCGCTGGCCTTCGACTCGCGCAGCAGCATCGCGGCCACACCCTGACGCCAGTCCGGCCTGGTGATCGGCGCGTCGGAACTCGCGCACACCCGCACCCCGGCCTCGACGGCGGACCGCACCGGCCACTGGTACGCCGACCGCGCGGGTCCCACGACCTCGTCCATCAGATCGGAGATGGTCCACTTGATGGCGGGGTTCATGTTGACCCCGTACCCGTGCCCCGCCAGTTTCGCCAGGCTCTCCGGGCCGATGAAGTCGCCGTGGATGACGTAGTGCCGGGCGTCGGCGCGGGGCGCGGCGGTCTCGGCGTCGATGAACGCGTCGACGACGGTGTCGATGGCCCGGTCGCCCGTGACGTGCACGCCGAGCTGGAAACCGGCCTCGTGTGCGACCCGGATCATCTCGCGCAGCTCGTCCACCTGCAGCGCGGGCGTGGCGCCGTGTACGCACAGTGCGCCGTGTCCGCCCTCGGGATACGGGTCGTTCATCCAGGCCGTACGGTTCGGGGGCACCCCGTCGGCGAAGATCTTGACGCCGATGGCGTTGAGGAGCCGGGGGTCGGCCGATGCGGGCCGGCGCAGCTCGGCCAGGCCCTTGCGCATGTCGTCGGCGGAACCGCCCATGGGCGCGGGGAGCAGCAGCACGCTGATCCGGGCGTCCAGCTCACCCTCGGCGACCAGTTCGGCGTACGCCGTCCAGTTGGCGGTGCTCAGACCGCCGAAGAAGGTCCCGGCGCCGCCCGGCCCGAGACCGGGCTCGGTGTAACTGGTGATCCCGCGCGCGTGCAGCTCGCGGACCACCCCCTGGATGGCCAGGCGCCGCTCGGCGACGGTGGGGGAGGGGAGCCCGGCCTGCACGAGCCCCTGCGCGGCCTCGCGCAGGATGCCGGTGGGCTGCCCGTCCACGCCGAGGTCGATGACCCCGCCGCCCGGCGCCGCACTGTCCGCGTCGATCCCGCAGGCACGCAGCGCCGCGCTGTTGAGCCACGCCATGTGGGAGGAGAAGTCGGTCAGACAGACCGGATGGTCCGGTGCGACCGCGTCCAGGTCCCCGCGGTGCGGAAACCGCTTCGGATCGGCGAGACACTCCGCCAGATACCCGGGGTCCCAGCCCAGGCCGACCACCCACTCGCCGGGCCGCGCACCGCGCACCGCCCGCTCCACGACACCGGCGATGCCGGCGATCGACCCGACCGTCGGATGGCCGACATCGATGGCGAAGGGCGGCTTCGTCATCCCGTACGCGGCCCCGTGCAGATGCGAGTCGTTGATGCCGGGCAGGACGGTACGGCCGTCCAGTTCGACGACGCGGGTGTCCGGGCCGGCGAGGGCGCGCACCTCGGCGTCGGTGCCGACGGCGACGATGTCCCGGCCGCGCACGGCGACGCCCTCCGCAACGGTGAAGTCGCCGTCGACGGTGAGGACCTGACCGCCGGTCAGGATCAGTGTGGGAGCGGTGTCGCTCACGGGGAAACCTCTTTCGCAGAGTTCACGGTGTTGACGGTATTGACCGTATTCACGGCGTGAACGGCGTTGGCGGAATTGATCGTGTTGATCGAGTTCACGGTCGAACGGGCGGGAGGAAAGGGTTCACCGCGCCGACCGTGGCGCGAAGTGGGCGAGCGCGGCGCCCGCCACCAGCGCGGTCCCCTGTGCCATCTGCTGCCAGAAGGTGGGCACGTCGAGCAGTGTGAGGCCGTTCTGCAGGCTGCCGAGGAACAGCACGCCGAGCAGCACCCCGAGGACGGACCCGGAACCGCCGGTCAGCGCGACCCCGCCCAGCAGCACGGCGGTCAGCACGGTCAGCTCGAACCCGGCCCCCGAGGTCCCGCCGACCGCACTGTCCAGCACGGACGCCTTGATGGCCCCGGCGAGCGCGGCGGCCACCCCGGTGACGACGAAGAGCGCGAAGGGCGTCCGCCGGATGCTGATACCGGACAGATACGCGGCCTCCCGGTTCACGCCGATCGCGAAGACATGCCGCCCGGCCGGCGTGAGCGCCAGGAACAGGGCACCCGCGACCAGAACGACCGAGGCGATGACGACCGGCGCCGCGATCCCGGCGATCCGCGACCCGCCCAGCCAGGCGAACCCGGAGCCGAATCCACTCAGCGGCAACGGGAAGAGCTGCTGTGCGAGCCCGCGTACGGCGGTCAGCATGCCCAGCGTCACGATGAACGCCGACAGCCCGAAGTAGCAGCACAGCACCCCGTTCACGGCACCGACCGCCGCCCCGGCGGCCAGTCCGCCCAGCACGGCGACGACCGGCGACTGCCCCTGCCCGGCCAGCCATCCGGCGACCAGTCCGCCCAGGGCGAGCGTGGAACCGACGGACAGATCGAGATACCCGCTGATCACCAGCAGTGCCAGGGGCACGGCGACAATGGTGAGGGTGGCCGCGTCGGTGGCGATCCCGCGCAGATTCGCCGGGTCGAGGAAACTCCCCGTCGACACCTGGAACACCAGCACCATCACGGCCAGCACCAGGATCAGCGGATGCCGTCGCACGGTACCGAGACCGCCCACGGCGAGGGCGCGCGGGCGCACGAGGACGGAGTCGGCGGTGGTCATACTGCTCCTTCGGCGGGGACGGACTGCTGGTGTGCGGGTGGGACCTCGGAGTTGCCGGAGGGGCCGCAGGCGTCGTGCACGGCCGACAGCAGCGCCTCCTCCGTGAGTTCGGCCCCGGACAGCTCGCCGACGACCCGGCCCCCGGCGACGACGAGGCAGCGGTCGGCGAGCGCGACGATCTCCTCCGGGTCGCTGGACGCGAACAGCACGGCCGTGTCCCGGTCCTCGGCGAGGGAGCGCACGACCCGGTAGATCTCCTGCCGGGCGCCCACGTCGACGCCCTGGGTCGGCTCGTCGAGGAGCAGCACGCGGATGTCCCGGGTGTCGTTGATCCACCGGCCGAGGACCAGCTTCTGCTGGTTGCCGCCGGAGAACGAGGCCGCCGGCAGTCGGGGCCGCACGGGACGCAGGCCCACCGCGCCGGCCAGCGCCTCGAACACCCGCCGTTCGGCGCCGAGTGCCCGTGTGCCGTACCGGGACAGGGGGCGCACCGCGGGAAGCAGCGCGTTGTCCCTCGCGCTCAGCGTCGGGAACAGTCCCTGTCTGCGCCGGTCCGCCGGTACGAGGGCGATCCCGGCGGCCAGGGCGTCGCCGGGCCGGGCGGCCCTGACGGCACGGTCGCCGACGCGCACGGTGCCGCCAACAGCGCGGCGCCTGCCGTACAGGGTCTCCAGGACGCGTGTACGGCCGGAACCGATGAGCCCGTACAGCCCGACGCGTTCACCGCTGCCCACGGTGAGGGTGACGGGCCCGAAGCCGGGTCCGCGCAGCCCGTCCAGGACCAGGCCGCCGGCGGGGGAACCCACACCCCGCGCCACTGGAGCGGCGGGGGAGGTTGTGGCACGGGGTGTGGTGCCGGTGCCGGCACCCTGGCCGGTGGTCCCGGTGGTCCCGGTGGTCCCGGTGGTCCCGGTGGTCCCGGTGGTCC
>NZ_JAVFVX010000012.1:53720-123890 GCF_033441795.1 Streptomyces sp. ADMS
GTGGTCCCGGTGGTCCCGGTGGTCCCGGTGGTCCCGGTGGTCCCGGTGGTCCCGGAGTCCGTCGACCGGTCCTCGGCAACCGCCCCGGCCGGTCGTCCGGCGATGGCGGCGACCAGGTCCCGTCGGCGCTGTCCCGCTCCCACCGCGTGGTGGGCGACGCGGCCGTCCCGCAGCACGGTGACCGCGTCCGCGAGTCGCTCGACCTCCGCCAGCAGATGGGTGACGTAGACGATGGCCAGTCCCTGCGCGCGCAGGTCCTCGACCCGCCCGGCCAGCGCGTCGCTCTCGGCGGTGGAGAGGGCGGCGGTGGGCTCGTCGAGGACCAGGACCGAGGCGCTGCGGCTGAGCGCCTTGGCGATCTCCACCAACTGGCGCTGTCCCATGGGGAGTTCGCCCACCCGGTCGCGGGGTGAGCAGGTCGCCGCCACGCGTTGCAGGAGTCCGGAGGCGACCTCTTCCTGGGCGCGGCGGTCGATCCGGCCGTACCGGGTCCACTCCTGGCCGAGGAAGATGTTCTCGGAGACGGTGAGCGCGTCGACCACGCTCAGTGTCTGGAAGATGATCGCCACACCCGCCGCGATCGACTCGCGCGGGCTCAGCCGCTCGTACGCCCGTCCGCCGACCTCGATCGTGCCCGAGTCCGGCGGGAACGCCCCGCCCAGGCATTTGATGAGCGTCGACTTGCCGGCGCCGTTGTGGCCGAGCAAGGCGTGGACCTGTCCCATCGGCACGGTCAGGTCCACGCCGTCCAGTGCCCGGACCCCGCCGAAGGACTTGGTCAGTCCGCGGATCCGGAGGCTCGCCTCGGTCATGACTGCCCCCTAGCCGTTCTGGGCGAGCAGCGCGTCGATCTTCGCCGTGTCCTTGGGACCGACGAGCGCGATCGGTACCTCCACGCCGGGGTCGGCCTCGCCCGCGGCGACCGCGAGCGGCACGTCCACGATGGCGTTGGCGATGTCCTGCGGGGCGAGGGCGGCGGAGGCGCGGTAGAACGTGCCCTGCCTGATCGCGAGGAGCGAGGGCGCCGCGCCGTCCTGCCCGCCGACGAACGTCTTCGCGTCGTCCTGCGCCCGCCCCGTCTGCTCCAGCGCCTTGTACCCGCCGTACGCCGCCGCGTCCGTGACCCCGAGGACCAGGTTGAGGTCGGGGTGCTTGGCCAGGATCGCCTTGGTCCTGGTCAGGCCCGTGTCCGGGTCGATGGCCTGTTCCTCGGCGACCACGTCGACGCCCGGCGCCAGTCTGGTGAAGGCGTCGACCATGCCCTTGGTGCGCTCGCGTCCCAGTTCGATCGTGCTGTCGGTGAGGAAGGCGATCTTGCCCTTGCCGCCCAGGTTCTCCAGCGCCCACTTGGCCGCCGCCTCGCCGAGCAGCGTGCCGCCCGCCCGGAAGCTGAACCGGATGTCGGCGCTCTGGTTGTCGAGTGTGCCGCCGTACGTCACCCAGATCAGGCCCGCGTCCAGCGCGGCCCTGGCGATCGGTTCGGCGGCCTCGAACACCATCGGGAACGACACGATCGCGGGCGTCTTGCGGGCGACCCAGGTGTTGAGGTTGGTCGCCTGGGTGTCGGCGCTGCTGCCGTCGCTGGTCGTGAGCAGGGAGACGCCGTGCTTCTTCGCGGCGGCAGTGGAGAGCTTCACCAGCGTGGCGTAGAGCGGGAGCTGGGTGAACGGGTAGTCCAGGCCGATCTTCGTCAGTGGCTCACCGGAGCCCTTGCCGGCGGCCGCTTTCCGCCCCGATGACGCCGAGTCGCCGCCGGGCGCCGAACAGCCGGCGGCGGCGAGGGCGAGGGCCCCGCCGGACCAGGCGAGGAACTGTCTGCGCGAGGCCGCGGAGCCGGTGAACGGGGATGTGGTCATGGCGGTGCTCTCCCGGGGGACGTGCCCGTCGGGGACGGGCTGCGAGGGGCTTGCGGCGCTGCCGGCCGGTAGGACCGGCTGTGCCGAACAGACAAGACCCCGGCGCTCCGCCGCACCATCCGTACAAATACCGAGCCGGTCCCGACCGGGATCCACTGCGGTGGCCGGGCCGGGCCGGGCCGGGACCGATCCGGTCACGTCGTGGTGAACGTCTTGCCCGGCACCGGCGGCAGCCCTACCGTTAGGGGTCAAACGACTTTGCTGCTGGATGACTCCCGGGCAGCTCCCGGAGGCGCGCATGCTCAGCCACCACCAGATCGCGGCGGCCACCCGCATCGGCATGCTCACACGCGAACGTGACACCATGTCGGCCTGCGCCCAGGCCCTGGACGAACTCGGCCGGGCCCTGCCCCTCGACCTGGCGACCCTGCTGTCCATCGACCCGCTGACCGGCGAGCACATCCAGGTCGCCGGCATCGGCTACACCGCCGAGACCTCGCAGGCGCTGGCCGCCGAGTTCGTCGGCACGCCCTGGTACCGCAACGTCGTCAGACAGGACGTGCCGCCCTCCATCTCCGAGGACGCGGACGACCCCGGACAGCGCTTCCGGCACGGCTGGTTCTACGCCGAACGGGTCCGCCCGGCCGGCCTGCGCGACGCCATGACCGGAGCGCTCCGGCACGAGGGACGCCTCGTCGGCCTGATCATCCTCTCCACCCGCGACCCGGGCGCCTACGACACCGAGGCCCGTCGCCTCCTCGCCTCCGTCATCCCCGCGCTCGGAGCGCTCGCCGACCCGACGGCGCACACCGGCGACCTGCACGGACTGCCCCCCGAGGGCGCGGCGAGCCTCGTCGCCGAGAGCGGGAGCGTCGACCTGCCGGGGCGGGAGCGCGCCCGGGTCGCGGCCGACGAGGAGTTCCGTCCGCTGCTGCGCGCCTTCGCCGAGACGGGCGGCCGACGGCTGCGGCTGCTGTGGCCGCTCGACGGCACCTGGTACCGCGTCTCCCTGCACCGGCACACCACGTCCCCCGGTCTGACCGGCCCCGCGGTCGCGGTACTGGTCCACGAGACGCCGACGGAACTGCCGTACGGGCTCAGCCCGCGTGAGCTGGAAGTGCTCACGCGTGCCGCCACCGGCCAGACCAACCAGGCGATCGCCCAGGCCCTGTTCCTGTCCCCGCGGACCGTGCACAGCCACATCGAGCACCTGCTCCGCAAGACGGGCGCCGCCTCCCGCGCCGAGGCCACCGCCCTCGCGGTCCGCGACGGCCTGCTGCGCCCGACTCCGGACCACCTCGGCCGGTTCGTCGAGCGTGGCGGCAGCGGTGACGGCAGCGACGGGCGCCGCACTCCCCACCACCTCCGCCCGCCGCGCTGAACCCGGTGGCCCCCGAACGCGTATCACTCCACGGAGCGACGGCATCGCCGTACGCGGCCGTGTGGAGTTCTACGCAGGGAAGGGGAGCAGAGTGTCGACACCGCCTGGACCGGGCAGGCCGGAACACCGCCGGACCCTGGAGCCGACGCGCGTGCTGCGCCGCCGCCGTACCGAGGCGCTGGCGCAGCTCATGCGGGAGCACGACGAGGCGATGGCCGGAATGGCGGAGGGCTACGAGTCCGTGCCCCTGCCCAGCCCGGCGCCCGGCGCCGAGGACATGACGCAGGAGTTGCCGCCCGTCACCCGGCGCCGACGTGCCGGACGGACGGAACGGGCCGACAGCGGCTTCGGGTTCGGCCCGAACCTGCGTCGCGCCGCCGTAGCGGTGGCCGTGGCCGCGGCGGCCCTGGTCGGCTTCGGCTCGGCCCTGCTGCTCCCGGGCAGCGCCGAGGGCGAGGAGGTCCGGCCGGCGCCCTCCGTCACGCCCACCCCGTCGGCACCGGCCGCGGCCGGCCCGGACGGCGCCGGCTTCCTCCGTGAGGGGGACAGCGGTGCCGAGGTGACCGAACTCCAGGAACGTCTGCTGCGCATCCCGGACGTCTACGACAACGGTGCCACGAGCGGCAGTTACGACACCGCCCTCACCGAGGCCGTGGCCCGCTTCCAGCTCTGGTACGGGATCCGCGGCGACGAGACCGGCGTCTACGGCGACGACACACGCAGGGACCTGGAGTCCCGTACGGCGTTCTGAACGCCCGCGGCGCTCAGCGCCCGGCGTGGGTGTCGACCAGGGCCTGGGTGACCGCGCGGATGCTGCGGGCGATGTGCTGGAGCTGGAGCACCTCGGCGGCGTACATCTTGATCGTGTGCTCGATGACCGACTCGCTCAGGCCGAGACCGGGCAGGTCGGCACGGGCGGTCTGGAGGGCCGTACGGGCGACCCGGATCTCGTGCTGGACCTGGATGTGCGCATGGCGGGCCAGCAGGACGGGGTGGCGGATCAGCGTCGGGTAGCCCGCGTAGCGCGTCGGCACCAGCTCGCGCAGCCACTTGACCGCCGAGCGCTCCCAGTCGTAACTGCCGGGAATCTTGACCTGGCACGGCCAGTCCGGGCCGGTCCGCGTGGTCATCGTTGACGTCAGGGGCATGGTCATCGCTCCGGGAGTGCGGCGTCGACAGGGTGGTGCGACGGGATTCAGCGGCCCCGGCCTAGGGGATGGCCGGGGCCGCAACGGGCGTTCGCGCAGGCGATACCCGTCCGGACACCCGCGGCGCCGACGCGGGTAGGAGACGGCGGCAGCGGGTGTACAGGCGTGGAACGTGTCCCGGAGTCCCACCGGGAAGCGATCCGTGAGCAGTATTTATATATGCCGTTCGGTTTGCAAGAAGTATGAAAAAATTCATGCACAAAACGGGATGAAACCCCATACGGGCATGCAGGTCCCTGGCGGGGAGGGAAGCGGTGGAATCAGTCCCGGAGGAAGAACTGGTGCAGGTCGGCGCTCTGCTCGTACTCCTCCAGGCGCCCCTGCGTCCGCTCGGGATCGGCGTCCGTCATGGCCTGGAGCAGCGCCGCCGACAGCACCGCCGGCCCGGCGTACGAGTCGAACACCAGGCGTGAACCCGTGCCGGTGGCGAAGGTGACGTCGGCCTCGTCGGCCAGCGGGCCGAGGGCCAGGTCGGTGATCAGGGCCACCCGCAGCCCGGCCCGCCGGGCGACCCGCACCGCGGTGAGCGTCTCCTGCGCGTGCCGGGGCATCGAGAAGGCCAGCACCCAGGTTCCCCCGGCCTCCCGCGACTGGAGGAGCGCGTCGTAGGCGACACTGCCGCCCCGGGTCACCAGCCGTACGTCGGGGTGGATACGGCGGGCGGCGTAGGCGAAGTACTCGGCCAGCGAACCGGAGATGCGCAGCCCGAGCACGGTCAGTGGAGTCGAGCGCGACAGGCTCCGGCCGACCTCGATCACCCGGTCGGGGTCGGCGAAGTCGCGCCGCAGGTTCTCCAGGTTCGCGATCTCGGCGTCCACGGCCGCCTGCAGTTCGTTGCTCCGGTTCTCCTCCGCCGTGCCCGGCGCGCTCGCGAGGGTGCTGAGCGCGATGGCCTGGAGCCTCTCGCGCAGCGCGGGGTAGCCGCTGAAGCCGACGGCCGCCGCGAACCGGGTCACCGACGGCTGGCTCACGCCCACCCGGTCCGCCAGGTCCGTGATCGACAGGAACGCGGCCTCGGTGATGTGCTCGATCAGATACTGCGCGATGCGCCGTTGCCCGGGGGAGAGCCGGGGCCCGTCGAACAGCTCCCGCAGCCGGGAGGCCGGGGCCGCTTCCGCCTCGGGGGCCGTCCTCCCCGAGGTGATCGCGGATGCCTGGGCGCGTGCCTGCTGCGGCGATGGCACCGATGTGCCTCGTTCGTCTCCCACAGCGACTCAACATAGCCCACCGTTCACCTGCGGAAGATCGTGATCGAGTGGCCGACCTCGTCGACCTCGCGGCTGTCGCGGATCAGCCGCGCCAGCCGTCCCTCGGCCTTGGCGGCCGACGAGTCCGACACCACCAGCAGCCCGCGCACCTTCCGTTCGGGCTGGCGGCGCGGATCGGACGCGTGGATCCCGTAGTACGACGGCACGCCGCTGCCCTTGTAGACCAGCCAGACCCGCTGACCCGCGTACCGGTCCCGCAGCCGGTCCGCGAGCCGCCCGAGATCCTGGCCCCAGTCGACGTTGGAGTCGTGCAGCCTCTCGTGCGTCCTCGCCGTTCCGCCGAACGCCTCGTTGGCGTACGGCAGATAGAACGGGAACGTCCGCAGCGAACTGACCGCCACGAACACCAACAGCCCGGCCGCCAGGGCGGGCGCCCACCGCCGCCGCAGCGCGAGCACACCGACCGCCGCCACCGCCCCGAACATCGGCACGAAGATGGCGTACCGCACCCCGAAGTCCCGCTCCCCGCCCATGGCGGCGGCCAGCAGTACGGCCGCCGGAAGCAGCAAATAGGGTGCGACGGGCCGGAGTCGATGGGCCGTCACAAAGGCGACGGTGCCCGCCGTCCACAGCGCGAGCATGCCGAGCGGCGTCTTCACCAGGAGCGCGGCCGGCAGGTAGTACCAGAGGGAACCCTCGTAGTGCCGCCCGAAGAGGAAGCCCTCCCAGTGCGCGTTCTCCAGGCCGAACTGCGTCCGCAGCCCGTCGCGGAAGGCCTCCGGGAACGGCAGCAGACCGACCAGCTGCCCCCGCAGCCCGTGCACGGCCGGCACCTGGCCGGACACCGGTGTCCAGCGCAGCCGCGGGTCGACGGCTAGGTAGGACGCCCATACGACGGCCACCGCGACCAGCGCGACCAGGGCCGCGCCCGCGACAGCCCGCGCGAGCAGCCGCACGCGCGGGCTCGGAGCCGCCGTATGCCGGGCGTGCCACACCGACAGGCCGGCCAGCAGGAGCAGCACGGGGACGGCGGCGAGGGTGTTCATCTTCGTGGCCACGGCCGCCCCGAGCGCCGCTCCGGCGAGCGGGAGGTACAGGCGGGGCCGTCGCCGCGCCCGCCACAGCAGCCACACCGACGTCAGCACGAACCCGGCCGCCGGTACGTCGAGCGTGGCCAGTGAGCCGTGCGCGACGACGTCCGGCGAGAACGAGTACAGCGCGAGCGATCCCAACCCGCCCACCGCACCGGCGAGTTCACGGCCGAAGGTGAACACCACCAGCCCGAAGAGCAGCGTCAGCGCGATCACCGGCAGGCGCGCCCACAGCATCAGACGCCAGGGGTCGTTGCCCGACTCGTAGAGCAAATGGCGGCCCAGGTGGCTCTGGTCGCCGTCGTGGCCCCGGTCGAAGCGCGGGTCGGCCGCGGCCACTCCGGCGGCGATGACCAGCTTGCCCAGGGGAGGGTGCTCGGGGTTGAGACGCAGGCTGTGCTCGCGGAGGTAGACGGCCGCCGTGCCGACGTACACGGGCTCGTCGATGGTGGGCGTCTGCCCGACCGCAGTGGTGACCATCGCCACGGCCATCTGGAGGAGCAGGACGGCCACGGCGAGCGGGACCAGCAGGCGCCGGTGGTGTCTCGCACGGGCGGACAGTCGCGCGCGTCCGGTCGGGGGCACCGGCGCGGCGGCAGCGGCACCGGGGAGCACCTCCTCCGGAGCCTCGGGGGGAGTCCCGGGGGCGAGAACCGTGTGCCCGTCGCGCGTCATCGTCCGCCCCGCGGCGACACCGACCGCGCGGCGGCGGGAGTGATCCGGAGCCGGGCCATGGCCCTACTCTCGCATCAGCTCCCGCCCCGCAGCGTGCATTACCGCTTCAGGAGTCGTACCGACAGACCGTCAGCCGTGTAGACGGGTACCGCGCGCAGCTTGTCCGAGTTCAGCTCGATACGGTCGAACCGGCCACGCAGCACCGGAGCTTCGATGACGGAGACGACGCTGCCCGCGGCCGGCGGCCTCTCGGCGTCGAGGGTCAGCGACAGGACGCTGCCCTTCTCCAGGACCACCCGCCGCGTCACCGTCACGACCTCCTTGCGGCGGCCCGCGCGCAGCGTGACCGCCAGCGTTCCCGACTGCTGGGTGTACGTGCCGTGCAGCTGGACCGGCTCGGTCACCCGCAGCGTCCCGTCCAGCACCCGGACGTCACCGTGGCCCAGCGCGTGGGCCGAGGAGGAGACCAGCGTGCCCTCCTTGAGGACCGTCCCGCCCCGGTAGCTGTTGTGCCCGGTGAGTGTGAGCGTGCCGGTGCCCTTCTTGGTCAGTCCGCCCCGGCCGTCGATGTCGTTGCGCCAGCTGTCGGCCGCACCGAAGCCGCCGGCCGCCGCATCGAGCGCGACGGTCACGTCGGACTCGAAGGCCCCGTAACCGTCCGCCGCGGCGAACAGGTTGAGCCGCCCCCACTGCTCGAACCCGTCGAACAGGACGTACCCGGCGGGCAGCGCGGTGCTGCGCAGCACCGCACGTCGCTGCGCCGCGTCGAGGTACGGCTGACGCGTCTCCAGCAGCACCTCCGCGCCCTTCGGCACGGTCAGCGCATGGTCGCGGCCCTTCCGGTTGAGGATGTACGTCAGCCGCGGCTTGACCGCGCACTCGTTGGCGGACCGGTCGGCGTACGGGTCGGTGCCGGGGGCGGCCGAGTGCGCGTAGGCGTACAGGGTGTCCGCCGTCGTGCCGGTCTGCGCCTGGAAGTAGGCGAGAGCCTGGGCGCGCGCCGCGGCCTTGAGGCCGGCGTTGGCCGGATCGGCGAGGGCGGCGGCGGCCAGAGCGGTGGCCATGACGCGGGCGCCCAGGACGTCCACGGGGGAGTGCATGCCCGACATGATCCGGGTGTGGCTCAGCTCGAAGGCGCGCGTCACGATCTCCTGGAAGCGCTCCGGAACCGCGTACGCGAACGCCAGCGCCGCCAGGTGGAAGGCGTTGGTGTGGCCGCTGGGGAAGCCGCCGTCCTCGGCCGGGTTGGTGCTGCGCTGCCGCAGCAGCTGCGTGACGACGACCACGTCGGACTCGTACACCGGGTAGCCGAGGGCGTCGGTCGCACCGGTGGGGACGACCTCGCTGTCCGCGTTGAGGCGCCACGGGCGCGGGTACTGGAAGGCGTACTTGGCAGGGTTGCTGGAGGCGAACGGGCCGCGCACGGTGTCGACCAGCCTGGCCACCTGACCGAGGTCCGAGGTGTACGAGCCCGCACCGAGGGCCGATCCGGCGGGGGCGTCCGCCGGGACGGAGTCGCTGATGTGGGTCGCGGGCGTCGTCTCCGGCGCCGCCGTGATGGACGTGACCGCCTTGGCACCCGCCCTGTACAGGTCGGCCAGCGGGCCCAGCGCGGCGATCATCGCGTAGCTCTGGTGCTGGCGGTCGTAGACGAACGCCTCCCTCGCCTGCGCCTCGGTACGCGCGTGGGTGATGCGGGCGCAGTAGCGCACGTTGGCGCGCAGCACCTCGGGCATCAGCGGAGTGCCGGTGTTCCAGGCGTCGCCGGTCTTCCACACCTCGGCGAAGCCGCCGAGGGCCCTGATCACCGCGTTGGTCTCGGGCGTCTGGTTCGCGACGATGTTGGTCGTGTAGTCGTCGACGAACGCGGCGGCGGCCGTCGCGGCCGTCGCCGCGTTCGCCTGGCCGACGCTCGCCCAGGTGATCGCGGTCGGGGCCACGACCAGACCGGCCGACGCGGCCAGGGACGTCCTGAGGAACCCTCGGCGGTTCAGGGCGTGTTCACGGACCGACGCGGGGGAGCGGTGCCCGGCTGATGACGGCATGTATCTGCCTCTCTGGAGTTCTACGGCCGTAAGGCCGGGGAGGGATGCGAGTGACTGCGGCTCGTGGTGCGCTCGTGACGCAAGCGGTGAATGCGCTTTCCCGAGCATACGAGCGAAGATCTACGGGCGAGTTGTGTCCGGCCGGAGTTGGTCCGGCGACCGGCACATGTCATACGAGTGAACGGGCCATCGCCAGTGCCCCTTCGACCGGCGGAACGTCGAGGTGCCTCGGCCGGGCGTGGGGCACGCGTTCGGCCAGCGACGCCACGAAGGCGTCGTACAGGACGGGTTGGGCGAGGACGGTGCTGCCCGCGACCACGACGTCGTCGACCGGGACACCGCGCGCGGCGAGCCGGGCGACGAGCGCGGCGAGCGACCGGCCGCCCTCGGCGATCACCGTGCCGGCGAGCGACGAGCCCGCCTCGGCGGCGGCGAACACGGCCGGTGCGTGCCGACCCCAGTCGGCGGAGGGAGAAGTGGCGCCCTCCAGTGCCCCGCCGAGCGCGGGCACTTCGGGCACATCGAACGCGGCGAGAAGTCCCTTGGCGAGTACGTCGGGTTCCTCGCCGCGGTCGTGTGCCGCCCACACCGCGCGGACGGCCTCGCGGACGAGACCGGCGGAGCCGCCCTCGTCGCCGACAAGCGCGCCCCAGCCGCCGACCTGGACGGGGGTGCCGTCCTCGTGGCGGCCGACCGCGACGGAACCGGTGCCGGCGACCAGGCCGACGCCCCGGTCCAGACCGGCGGCGGGAACGAGCAGTTCGGCGTCGCCGACGACCGACGCGGGCGCGTCGAAGTGAAGATGCAGGGCGGTGCGGATCTGGGCGCACTGACGGGGTGTCTCGCAGGCGTGTCCGCCCACGGCGACGGCGGACGGGCGCGCGCCCGCGGGCAGGGCACCGGCGACCAGCGCGGCCAGCCAGCCGGCGGCGGCCACGGGGTCGTGCGGCCGCCAGCCGCTGCTCGGGCGGACGTGATCGGCGATCAGATCGTCCCCGGCGCAGGCGCGCAGGTGCGTCTTGGTACCGCCCACGTCGATGCCCACGACGAGCGGGCGCGGGAGGGGAGAGTCCTGCACGGATCCTCTTTCGTCGTTGCGCTGTGGCTGCGACGGTGGGCGAACCGTGCCTGGAGCAGGGAAGACCTG
This sequence comes from Streptomyces sp. ADMS, assembly GCF_033441795.1. NCBI lineage: Bacteria > Bacillati > Actinomycetota > Actinomycetes > Kitasatosporales > Streptomycetaceae > Streptomyces > Streptomyces sp. ADMS. The sequence goes on from NZ_JAVFVX010000012.1 coordinate 64,332, forward strand.
ATGTACAGAAGAGCTAGGGAAGCCCCGGGACGGGCCTCTGAGCGGACACGGCAGGCGAGTTCCGTGACATTCGTTAGGAAGTTAACTAACGAAGTACAGTGCGTGTCAAGTGGTAGCGCGCACTCGACCGCGGCGGTGTCCCGACCGGGGACGGAACGCGGCGGGAAAACGCGTTACCAGGGCATCCCATCGCCGCATCCCACGACGTCGAGCTACCGGGGGAGCGCGGCCCTCGACCTTGGGGAGACTGTGGAACACGACGTGGCGAAGGCCCTTCGCCTGACCGAGAGCGCGAGCGCGGTGTTCGCCGTGCTGGCCGGGGCGGGCACGGCTACCCGGCCGCAGCTCGCGAGTCTGGCGGGCCTGTCGAAGCCGACCGTGTCCTCCGCCGTGGCGGAGCTGGAGAGCGCCGGGCTCGCCGCCCACTCGGGGATCGCCTCCGGCGGTACGGGCCGTTCCGCCGCCGTGTACGGACTCGGTCCCGCGGCCGGTTCCGTACTCGCCGTCGACCTCGGCCCCGCCCTGACCCGGGTGCGCGGCTGCGCCCTGGACGGCACCCTGCTGGCCGAGGCCACCGGCTCCCGCGAGGAGTCCGCCGACGTGGCGCGCGAAGCGCTGTCCGCGCTCCCCGCCGACGCTCCGCTGCGCACCATCGTCGTGGCCGTCGGTGACGTCACCGCGCGCGCCGAGGAGGGCACCGTGCGTCCGGCGACCGCCAAGGGGGGACCCGTTTTCGACGCGGTGGCCGTGGCGCTGCCGCCCGGGGTGCCCGTCCACCTCGAGAACAACGTCAACTGCGCCGCGCTCGCCGAGCTGCACGAGGGCGCGGCACGCGGCCGGCACACCTTCGGCTATCTGCGGATCGGTGTCGGTATCGGTCTCGGCATCGTCGTGGGGGGCCACGTGCTGGCAGGCGCCAACGGGGCGGCCGGAGAGCTTGCCCGGCTGCCCTACCCCTGGGACGACGGCCTGGAGCCCCGCCGTGAGGCCCTGGAGGAGTACATCGGCGCCCGCTCCCTGCTGCGCCGGGCCGCCGAGGTCTGGCCGGAATCCGACGGTTCGTGCCCCCGTAACGCCGAACAGCTGTTCTCGCTGGCCGGACAGGGTGGCGCCACGGCCCGCGCGATCGTCGACCGGCATGCAGTGGACGTGGGCCGGCTGGCCGCGGCGGTGACCGCCGTACTGGACCCCGGGCTGCTCGTCCTGGGTGGCAGCACCGGTGCGTTTCCGCAGCTCCTGCCCGGTGTGCGGGCCGAGCTGGAGCGGCTGAGCTGGCCCACCGAAGTGGTCAGCAGCCAGATCGGTGATCTCGGCACCGTGGTGGGCGCGGCGCGGCTCGCGGTCGCCAGAGGAGTCCAAACCGTGACCGAGGTGGCGCGGACGAAGGATTGACGGGTTCGGACTCGGTCTGCCAATGTCCGGACAAGCGCTTTCTAAGTCGGCCGGGACGCCGGCTTGGGGCGAGCCTCCCGCCCGTACTCGACGTACGGCAACCGCACGAGGGCGTGCCCGTGCGGTGACGGCCAGAACGGCCGGGGATCCCGCCCCGCGTGGACGACGCGGCCGGGCGAGGCTGCGCCCCCCCGGGAAGCCACTTTCCTGCAAACTGCACCCGTGCCGCCTCGGTCGGCGCCGTGCTCCGTCCCCTACGACGAAAAAGGGATCGAAGATGACCATTGTAGGTGTGCGGCGCTCTCGCCGACTCGGCCGCGGCGGTATGCGCCGCCTGGCTCCCCTCGCTGCCGTTGCCACGGCAGGTGCCCTGCTGCTCTCCGCCTGCGGAGGGGGATCCGACTCGGGCGGGACCTCCAAGTCGCTGACGTTCTGGATCTCCACGGTTCCGGGGCAGGACGCGGGCTGGAAGGAGATGGTGGCGCAGTACGAGAAGGAGACGGGCGTCAAGGTCAAGCTCGTCAACATCCCCTACGACGGCTACACGACGAAGCTGCGCAACTCCGCGCAGGCGAACTCGCTGCCCGACGTGGCGGCCGTGCCGGCGCTCGACCCGATCTGGTCGAACAAGCTGATCGACCTCAGCTCCATCGCCAACGACAAGACCAACAAGATCAACGCCAACTTCCTTGCCAAGGACTCGTCCGGGAAGGTGCTGTCCATCCCCTCGGACGTCACCGCGTCCGGCATGTTCATCAACAAGTCGCTCTTCGAGAAGGCCGGAGTCTCCTACCCGACCTCGCCCGACAAGACGTGGACCTGGACCGAGTTCATCAAGGCGGCGGACGAGGTCAGGGAGAAGACCGACGCCAAGTACTCCCTGACCTTCGACCAGTCGCCGTCCCGGCTGCGCGCCATGGTGTACGAGATGGGCGGGAAGTACGTCCACGCCGACGACTCCGGCAAGTTCTCGGTGGACGCGGCGACCAAGAAGGCCGTGAACACCTTCGTCGGATGGAACGACGACAAGACCATGCCGAAGTCGGTGTGGACCAGCGGCGCCGACCCGTCGGCCATGTTCCAGAGCGGTGACGTCGTCGCCTACTGGTCCGGCGTGTGGCAGGTTGCCGCCTACGCGGAGAGCATCACGAAGTTCGAGTGGGCGAGCGTCCCGACTCCCGCCCAGCCGGTGCAGGCCAGTGACGTCAACAGCGGCGGCATGACGGTGGGCTTCAACAACAACGCCGACGCGGCCGCCGCCGCGAAGAAGTTCCTTTCCTGGCTGTACGAGCCCGACCACTACAAGGCGCTGTGCGAGGCCTCCGGCTTCCTGCCGGTCGAGAGCGGTCTGAACCCGGAGTACCCCTTCGAGTCCGAGGCGGCGCAGGCGGCGTTCAAGCTCTACAACGAGTCCATCCCGCTCTACGACCCGATCTCCGGCTACTTCAGCGGCGCGCAGACGAACTGGGTGCTGAAGGGCAAGAGCCTCGCCGACGACCCGACCAAGGCGGAGCTCGGCAAGGCGATCAACGGCGAGCAGTCGGCCGACAAGGCCCTGCAGAACATCGTGGACGGCTACAACCAGCAGGTCGGCGGCTGATCGTAGGCCGGCGGGCCGGGCGGCGGGTCAAGACTCCGCCGCCCGGACCTGGGAGCCCACGTCATGCCGGGCTCATGGCGTGAGCCCACCGCAATCCATCCCCCCAGCACGGAGTCAGGAAGATGACAAAACGCGCCTCGGACGTGTCCGCCGTGTCCGTGAGCCCGCCCAGAAGACGCAGTAAGTACACCCTTGCGCCGCTCGTTCTCATCGCGGCCAATGTCGTGCTCTTCGCGCTGTTCTTCGTCTGGCCGGCGGTGATCGGGCTCGTCTACTCCTTCACGAACTACACGGGAGTGGGGGCGTTCCAGTACATCGGACTGGACAACTACAGCAAGCTGCTCGGGGACTCCACGTTCTACGACGCGATGAGCCGGACGCTGCTGTACACGGTGCTCTTCGTTCCGCTGAACTTCGTGTTCTCGCTGCTCATCGCCAACGTCCTGGTGAGCAAGCACGCCAAGGGCGTGTCGGTCGCCCGCATCTTCTTCTTCATCCCGTGGCTTCTGTCGCCCATCGTCGTGGGTGTCCTGTGGCGGTGGCTGTTCGGTGAGAACTTCGGACTGGTCAACTACCTCATCGAGGAGTTCGGCGGAAGTGCCGTTCCGTGGCAGTCGAACGCGGACCTGTCGCTGACGGTGGTCGTGGTGGCGGCATCCTGGGCCTGGACGGGCTTCTCGATGCTGCTGTTCATCGCGGCGATCAAGAACGTACCGACGTCGTACTACGAGGCGGCCGCGCTCGACGGTGCCGGTCCGTGGCGCCAGTTCGTCAGCATCACACTGCCGAGCATCGCGCCCACTTCCTTCATCGTCATCCTGCTCAACACGATCCACGGGATGAAGGAATACCCGCTGTTCGCCTCCCTCAACAACGGCGGACCCGGAACGTCGAACAACCTGCTTGTGCAGTACATCTACCAGACCGGCTTCAAAGCGGGCCAGATCGGCTACGCGAGCGCCGCGTCGTTCGTGCTCATGCTCATCCTGATGGCCGTCGCGATCATCCAGATGATGGTCAACCGGCGGGTGGAGAACCGATGACAACCACAGACATGCCGCGCCCGGTCGACGCCGAGCCCGGACGGGCTGTTTCCAAGAAGCGGCCCCGCAGCGCCGCCGGCGGTGGGCTTCGGCGCGCGGTGCCCGCGACGACTCTGCTGTGGGTCCTGGCAGCTCTCTACGCGGTGCCGGTGCTGTGGTTCGTCCTCAGCTCCTTCAAACCGGCGGGAGACCTGTTCTCCCTTCCGCTGACGCTGTTTCCGGAGAACCCCACGCTGTCGGGCTATACGGAAGCGTGGCGCAGCGCCAACTTCTCCCAGTACTTCATCAACACGACCATCGTGTGTGTGATCGCGACGATCCTCACGGTGGGAGTCAGCTGCTGCACGGGGTACGCGCTGGCCAAGTACGACAACAAATGGCTCAAGGCGTTCTTCATCTGCATCCTGGCCACCACGATGCTGCCGGGCGAGGTCATGCTCGCCCCGCAGTTCCTGGTGGTCCGCGACCTCGGCCTCTACAACTCGCTCGCCGGCATCATCCTCCCGGCCGTGCTCACCGCGACCGGCTGCTTCATGTTCCGCCAGTTCTTCCTGACGGTCCCCGACGAGCTCATCGAGGCCGCCCGTATCGACGGCGCGCCTGAGCTGTCGATCTTCCTCAGGATCATGGTGCCGATCTCCCGGCCCATCATGCTGACGCTCGCCATCCTGTCGTTCCAGTGGCGGTGGAACGACTACATCTGGCCGCTGCTGATGCTCAACGACCCCGAGAAGTTCACTGTTCAGATCGGCATCCAGAGCCTCGTCGGGGCGCAGAACATCAACTGGTCGGTGCTGCTCGGCGGATCGGTCATCTCCATGGTTCCGCTGATCGTCGTCTTCCTGGTGTTCCAGCGTTACGTCATGAACGCCGACATCAACGCCGGACTGAAGGACTGACCGTGTCCACCCCGCTCGACCACGAGTTCGTCCGCGCGGCGGCCCGCGCCGCCGACCGGCAGGCCGCCCCGCTGGCGGCCTGCCCCGACGAGGAACCCGCCGGTGTGACTCACCGCGCTCTGGCACGCCGGGTGAAGACTCTGATCGCGGCACACCGTTCCCCGGACTCGGCACTGCACGGCAGCGGGCAGGCCGTCGCCGCCGCGACGACCCACCTCCGCGCCCTGCGGGCCACGCAGACCACCACCGGCCTCTTCGCCGGCGGCGACAACGTGCAGTCGCCGCCGGACTCCGCCTTCACCGTCAACGACGTGTGCGACGCACACGTCCTCGCCGCCGGCGCCGGGCCGGAACTGCGCGAGGTCACGGCCGCGCTCGCCGAGATCGCCGGCGCCGCCTCCGGCAGTCTCCTGACGGGTGGGGTGCACACCCCGAACCACCGCTGGGAGCTGTCGGCGGCGCTGGCTCGGCTGCACCGGTCGTTCCCGGACGACCGGCTGCTCGACCGCGTCGAGGAGTGGCTCGCCGAGGGCGTCGACATCGACGCGGAGGGCCTGTACGCGGAACGGAGCGCCAACTACGCGGCCCATGTGTCCAACCCGTCGCTGCTGCTGCTGGCCGAAGTGCTCGGCCGCGCCGACCTGCTGTACGCCGTCGAACGCAATCTCGCCACGACCCTGGACCTCATCAGGCCGGACGGCACGGTGGAGACCGTCCACTCGCGACGGCAGGACCAGAACCACCCGTTCCCGCTGGCGCCCTACCTGCCGCACTACCGGCTGCTCGCGATCCGCACCGGCCGGGGCGACTTCGCCCGGGTGGCGCGGCTGGCGGCCGCCGGCGGTATCGACGACCCCGACCTGCTCGCCGAGACCCTCCTCACCCCGGACCTGTGCCGCGCCCTGCCGGCCCCGGCCGCGGAGACGCTCCCGCGCGACCGGTACATCACCACCGCACACCTCGCCGTACGCGCCTCGGCCACGGCGCACACGGTGGTGTACGGCGGCTCCGACGTGCCCGAGCACCGGCGCATCCGCTCGGGCCTCGCCTGCAACCCCACCTTCCTGCGCCTGTTCGCCGGCGACGCCGTCCTCGACGCGGTCCGTCTGACGCGGGGGTTCTTCGACCTGGGCCCGTTCCGCGCCGCCGACATGCAACAGCCCGCCGACAACCGGTACCGGCTCACCGAAACCCTCACGGCCGCCTACTACCAGCCGCTCCCGACGGACCAGAGGCGGGGCGACGGCGTCTACCGGCTGGTGGACGAGGGACGCTTCTCGGCTGCGATGGCCTTCCCGGACCGGCCTCGGGACGAGGTCTCACACACGACCCGCGTCGAGGTGGACCTGCGGGAAGACGGTGCCGACCTGCGGATCGGCATCAGCGGACCACGGGTGCCCTGGGCCCTCGAACTGACCTTCAGACCGGGCGGCGCGCCAGAGGGCGCCGTACCGATCGGCGACGGACGCTGGTGCCTGACGACCGGGCCGATGACCTACCGGGTCGGTGACGACGAGATCCGGGTCGAGGCCGGCATCGAGGCAGGCGAACCGCTTGCCGGGCCGGACCGGAGTGACGTACTGCGGTACGACCCGGGTCAGGACCACACCGTAGTGGGGGGCACCGATGCGACGACCGGGAACCGCGTCTACATCGGTGGACATGGCCCGCACACACTGACCGTCGCACTGCGCGCCCGCCGGCCCGCACCCGTCGTGTGACTCCGACGAACCACACCATGGGCCACCCCAGGCATGAAGGGCTGATCCCCGTGCACCTCACGTCCCCTCCCGTGCACCTCACGCACCAGCGCGGCCCCCTGCACGACCTGCCCGACAGCCCCGACGCGTACGACGCGGTCCTCGCCGACGTCGTCGAGCAGGCCCTTGCGCGCATCACGCCCGAGGGCAACCTCGAACACCCCGACTGCGTCGACGACATCGGCGACACCTCGCTCGGCATCACCTCGCTCCTCGCCATCGCCTGGCAGCGCGGCAAGGACCCGCGGCTGCCGGAGGTGGTGCACCGCAGCCTCGCCTTCCACCTGCGCGAGCGCGTCCACGTCAGGGACAACCCCGGCTACCCCAACCTGAGAATCCGCAACTCCGGTCTGCCGTATGCCCGTTACACTCTCGCCGCGGGCGCACACCCCATCGGTGACTGGCCCAGTACGGTCTGGGCGCTGCTCCAGGCGGTCGACGTGCTGGACCTGGCCGACGGCCTGGTCGACGACGCACCGCGCGCACGGCTGCTGGAGGTGGCGCGCGGCTACTGGCGCTGGCTGACCGAGGCGACCTTCTTCAATCCCCAGGAGGCGGGCAACCAGGCGATCGGCTGTGTGGTCGGCGGCCTGATGCTGGCACGCCATCTGTCCCCGAAGGAGGGGGAGTCGGTCCGCGCCCGCGCACTGGAGCTGTACACGGACGAGATCCGCGCCCACCGGGTCCGCGACCGCGGCGCGCTGCTGCCCGCCGAGCACGGCGGCGCCTACGACAACAACTACGGCCCGATCTCCCTGTCCTTCCTCGCCCAGGCCCACCGGATCAGCGGTGAGGAGATCTTCGCCGAGGACGGCGACGCCCTGGCCCGCTACGTCGACGCCCGCCTCACCAACGGCGGGTTCGACAACGGCGGCCCCCGCTACAGCGAGCAGCACTCCGCCTTCGAGTCCGTCCTCGGCCTGCGCTACTTCGGCGCCCGCATCGGCTCCGACCTCGGCCGCTACCGGGGCGACAGGCGCTGGGCCCGGCACGCGGCCAAAGCCGACGGCGGGGTCGACGGCCACTTCGCGTGGATGCTGGTCTGGCAGATCCAGGACACCACGCGCTGGCACCGCACCCCCTCGACCGAACCGCTGCGCCACCAACTCCGCGCCGGCGCGGTCTCGGTGGCTTTCGACGACAGGATGACGCCGTCGCTGGTCGAGGCGGCCGGCACGTACTACCTCCCGGCGGCGGTCAACCGCCAGCACGGCTTCGGCCCGGTGGTGGACGGCTTCCTGCTCTGCCGCCCGATGGGCGAGGTCCGCGTACGTGACCTGCGCACCGCCCACCTCGCGGCCAAGCTGGTCACCAAGCCGGTCGTCGGCCGCGACCACGTCCTGCGCCACCTCCAGTCCCTGTACGTCACGGACGGCACGACCCTGTGGGTCACGGTCGCCGTCGAACACCTCGACGGCACCCCGTACCTGCTCGCCGGCCTGCCCTACGCCACGGACGACGGCGACCGGGTCCGCAGGACGGCGGAAGCCGGCGATGTGAGTTCCGCGGGCCCGCTGCGCCTGACGCACCCGCGGACCGACGGCGTGGACCACTTCGACGCCCGCACGGAGGCGACCCAGGAACAGGCGGCCTTCGCCCTCGCGGCCGACCCGCGCGGCTACGGCAACCCCGACGAGGGCTGGCGCCACCTGGTCTCCTCCACGGCTCTGGAGGCCGACCCGGCCCCCGGCGCACCGGAGGGGCTGAGCGTCTTCGCCGTACGGTACGGCGGTGACGGCGACGCCGAGTTCGCGCCGGTCATCGAGGCGACGCCGCAAGGTCTGCTCGTGCGCACCGAGGCGTTCACAGCCGTGATCGGCGACACCGCGGGCGACGCCCACGGCGAACCGGAGCTGACGCTTCTCGACTGAGAAGGCCGACGAACGAGACGTACGAGGCCGAGCAGCCCACCCGCGCGCTGCTCGGCCTCGTCGTGTCCGTCAGGTCTGCTTCTTCACTGCTTCTTCACGACCAGGTCCGCCCGGTCCCGGGTCGCCGCGACCAGTTCGGCGTTGTGCTGGTCCGTGCCCAGCACCCACGCGACCGCCGTGTCGTGGTCCTTGCCGAACTCCTCGTGCCGGGCGACGAGCCGGCGGATCCGCTCCTCCTCGTCCAGCTCGCAGAACCACACCTCGTCGAGCTGGGCCCGCACCCGCGCCCACGAACCCTCCGCAAGGAGAAGGTAGTTGCCCTCGGTGACGACAAGCCGCGCCGACGGAAACACCGGGATCGCGCCCGCGGTCGGCTGCTCCAGAACCCGTTCGAACCCCGGCGCGTAGACGATCTCCCCCTCGCCGTCTCCGTCGTTCTCCTCGCGCAGCCGCCGCAGCAGCGCCGCGTACCCCGCCGCGTCGAAGGTGTTCGGCGCGCCCTTGCGGTCCCGCAGGCCCAGCCGCTCCAACTCGACGTCGGCGAGATGGAACCCGTCCATCGGCACATGGGCGACCCAGGGCGCGCCGTCTCCGTTCAGCACCCGGACGAGCCGCTCGGCGAGCGTCGTCTTGCCCGCCCCGGGGCTCCCGGCTATACCGAGTACGGCACGCCGGCCGTCCCGGACCAGCCCTCGGGCCCGGCCGAGGAGATCGTCGAACGTGGGGGAGGAGAGGGGTTGTTCCACGCGGCCGAGTCTCTCACCTACACGGACAGCCCTTCGGCATGACCGGATCCGCGGGCCGGTGGCATCCACGGCGTGGGACGAACCGGGGCGGATGGCACCGGCTCACCCGGCCGCATGCCCATTCCGGCAGCGGCTACACACCCGCGTCACATCCGGTCGATATGTACGTTCGTCGACTTCACACGGGCCGTGGCCTCCACGCCGACCTCAAGGCCCAACTCCTCCACGGCCTCCCGGGTCAGCAGCGACACCAGCCGGTGCGGGCCCGCCTGGATCTCGACCTGAGCTGCGACATCGCCCAGTTTCACGGCCGTGACGATGCCGGCGAAGGCGTTACGGGCGGAGGTGTACGACGGCTCCTCCTCACCGGAGCCGGTAGCCGCGCCGGTGTTGGCCAGCTCGGTCGAGAAGGCGGCCAGATCCCGGCCGTCGATCAGCCGCCGCCCACCCTCGTCGCGGTGGGTCTTCACCCGCCCCGCGTCCGCCCACCGCCTCGCGGTGTCGGGGCTCACGCCCAGCAGACGGGCGGCCTGACCAATGGTGTAGGACTGCATACGCGCCAACTTAGCCCGTTCCCCGGTCTCGCAGAATGAGCAACCGCGCCCGTCCCGGCGTACTGAAGTGGTAGGGAACGAACGCACGCAGCACAGCCACGCCCGGAGGTACCTCACCCGTGAGCATCACCAAAGCTGCCCCGCCCGGGGCCGGCCACCGCGACCCGGAGGTTCCGCGGGACGGGGCGCAGGGCGATGCGCCGGGCGAGGAGGGCTGGCAGTTCAACTCGCCGCTCGTCCTGACCATGCTGCTGATCCTGGTGGTCGCGTTCCAGGGGCCGATCCGCCGGGCGGTCTCCGAGCCGGTGATGCAGAGCTGGATGACGGTGTTCGTCGCCGTCGTCGTACAGGCCCTGCCCTTCCTCGTCCTCGGTGTGCTCCTGTCGGCGATGCTCGCGGTGTTCGTCCCGCCGTCTTTCTTCGTCCGCGCCCTGCCCAGCAGGCCCGGTCTCGCGGTGCCGGTCGCGGGGATGGCCGGAGCGGTACTGCCCGGCTGCGAGTGTGCGTCGGTGCCGGTGGCGGGCGCGCTGGTGCGGCGGGGTGTCGCCCCGGCGGCGGCGCTGGCGTTCCTGCTCTCCGCCCCGGCGATCAATCCGATCGTGCTGACCGCGACCGCCGTCGCGTTCCCCGGCCGGCCGGAGATGGTGGTCGCCCGGTTCGTCGCGAGTCTGCTCGTGGCGTGTGCGATGGGATGGCTCTGGCAGCGGCTCGGCCGCACCGAGTGGCTGCGCCCGCCGGCCCACCCGTCGGACGAGGGCCTCGGGAAGGGCGCCGCGTTCTGGAGTTCCGTACGGCACGACGTGATGCACGCGGGAGGCTTCCTGGTGGTCGGCGCGATGGCCGCGGCCACCCTGAAGGCCGTCGTGCCGGCGCACTGGCTGAGCCTCGCGGCGGACAACCCCGTGGTGTCGGTCCTCGCGCTCGCCGTCCTCGCGGTGCTGCTGTCGATCTGCTCGGAGGCGGACGCGTTCGTCGCCGCGTCCCTGACCCAGTTCTCCCTCACGGCCCGGCTGGCGTTCCTCGTGGTCGGCCCGATGATCGACCTGAAACTGTTCGCCATGCAGACGGCGACCTTCGGCCGCGGCTTCGCCCTGCGCTTCGCCCCGGCCACCTTCGTCCTGGCCGTGGCGTCGTCGGTCCTCGTCGGGGCGGTGCTCCTGTGAACCGGCAGGCACAGGCGGTCGTCCTGTTCCTGGTCGGCGGAGCGATGGTGCACGCCGCTGCCACCGACCTCTATCTGCGCTACGTCAAGGCAGGGCTCCGCCCGCTGGTCATCGGTGCCGGCGTGGTGCTGATCGTGGCCGCGCTGGCGACGGTCTGGTACGAGCGGAATCGCTCAGGGACCGTCCCCGCGAAGGAGGTTCACGTCCACCGTGAACCGCGCGTCGCCTGGCTCCTGGTGCTGCCCCTGTTCGCGCTGATCCTGGTGGCCCCGCCCGCCCTGGGCTCCTACAGCGCCCTGCGCACCGGTACGGCGCTCCAGGAGCCGCTGGCCTACGCGCCCCTGCCGTCCGGTGACCCCGTGCGCCTCAGCCTGGTCGACTACGCGGGCCGCGCGGCCTACGACCACGGACGCTCGCTGGGCAACCGGCGGATCGTGATCACCGGGTTCGTCGCGCTCGACGGCAAGGGCACCCCGTACCTCGTCCGGATGGCACTCAACTGCTGTGCCGCGGACGCCCAGCCGGTCAAGGTCGGCCTGACCGGCCGGATCCCCCCGGTGCTGCAACCGGACACCTGGCTCGAACTCACCGGCACCTACACCGACAAGCGAACCAGGGACCCGGTGAACGACGGTGTCATCCCGTTCTTCGACATCGCCGAGGCCAGGCCGGTTCCGAGCCCGCGCGACCCGTACGACGAGAGCTGGAACAGCTGAGGCGCGGGTGGGGGCGGCGAGGGCTGGTCAGGGCTGGATCAGCCCTCGCTCGTACGCCTTGACCAGCCGCTGCGGCACCATGTGCGCGACCCCGTCGACCGTGACCGGCACCAGCTGAGTGGCGGTCGCCTTCCATTGGGCGCGGCGGTGACGGGTGTTGCTGCGGGACATCTTCCGCTTGGGAACGGCCATGGGATCCTCCTCGGTTGGCGAGCGAGACAGGACGTTACATGAAAATGGATCCCATTAACAGTTGAGTCCGGTCGGGTGTGCGCTGCGAGGACGACCATGTTTCACGGAGTCGTGCGCATGGATCCCTGAGGGTCATGGGGACGTGTCTGCGTCTCCGGTCCGTCTCCGGCCAGCCAGTCGGCGACCGTCTGTGCGATGGGTTGCCCGGTGTCCATCTCGACGAAGCCGAACTGGCCCGACTGATTGCATTCGAGAAACCACCAGATATCGTCGAAATCCTCCGCGAAGTCAAAGGCGCCATAGGCGAGTTCGGCGTCCCGCAGATATCGGTGCACGGCCTCGGCGATATGCGGCGGTACGTCGACCGGCCGCCAGGGCTCGTCCGAGGGGGCGAAGCGGACATCGATGTCGTCAGGATGGGCGTCGGGTGCCACGGCCTTGCGGGCGGCGAGGATTTCCGCGCCGACCGCCGTCAGCCGGATGTCGGCCCGCTTGTCGACCCGGCGTTGCAGCAGCGTGGGCCCGAAGGTGACGGCGGTGAAGTCGACGTCGGGTGGCACCCGGCTCGTCGGCACCACCCTGGGCGGCTCCTGCGGATGCGAGCCGGAGACGGGTTTGACGACCAGGTCGGGGAAGCGCTGCGCGAAAGCACGGGCGGCCTGCGGGAACGTGGTGATCAGCGTGGCCGGCACCGGCAGCCGGCTGCGCTGGGCGAGATGGAGCTGCCAGGGCTTGTGGCGGGCCCGGCGAGCGGCGTCGGGATGGTTCATCCAGCGCGCGCCGGTGCCCCGCAGCATGCCGTAGAAGGCCTGCGAGGCCTCCTCTGTGAGCCAGCCGGACGGCTCGGCGGCCCGCGCCCCCGGGACTCCCGGCCGGCGTACCCAGACGGACCGCAGTCCGCCCATGCTCACCAGGCGGCCGCCGGCGGACAGATGCCCGCGAAAGGCGCCGTGCGCGTACTCGCCGGACAGGGCGACCTCGCCCGGCAGGCCGGCGGGATCGATGCGGACCACGGGAACGCCCATCCCGTTCAGCCGGGCCACCACCAGATCCGCCGTCACATCCTGTTCGGACGTCAGAACCAGGACCGTCATCGCGTCAGGTCCATGTTCAGTCGTCGAAGTGCGTCTTGGAGCCGGCCGTTGACGTAGTGGCTCCGAATTCACGCATCACGGCATGGTCATGAGCGGCAATCCGCCCGCCCGGAAGCAGATTCAACTGCAGTCCGCAGTCGTAACTGTACGGAGTGCTTACCTCCAACTGCTCAACGGGGCGCGCGTAGTTCAGAACGAACAGCTGCATCGCTTCTCCTCGATCGGCGACGACGTCGGTCAAGTGGACGGTGGCGCTCCGGTATTGCAACTGTCCCGTCCCGCGTGCCCCGCCTCCAAGGAGTTATACGAATCGAACGAGTGAATGGTTGCCTCACGTTGTACTCAACTGTCTCCGGTCGGCCATCCGGGCCGCACGACCCGCGCTTCGCGGGTCGTGCGGCCCAGGCCGCGGGTCGCTCAGTGGCGGCCCAGGCCGCCACTGCCGAAGGAGCCGCTGGAGCCGGGATCCCAGCGTCCTCGCTGCTGGTCCTTCCGGCGTCTGGTCGACGCGCGGTGGAGCTCGTACGGCATGAGCCGCTCCCGCTCCTCGGCCGCGCGCGGCATCTCGTCGGGCTCCCTCATCTCGCGGACCTCATGGACCGCACCGGAAAGCGGGAGTGTGGGTTGTTCGTCGGGACGGGGCCGGGGGGATTCACGGTCCCGGACCCGCATGCCGAACCAGAAGGCCCAGATCAGTGCACCCGCGATGAACAGGCCTGCGACGAATGCGGCCGTTACGTTGAGTAGATCGCTCGACGCGGCCAGTAGTTCAGACGTTGTCGTACTCATATACCAATTATCGCCGACAGCGTATGAATGCGCGCCTGAAGGATTCTGTGGCGGAGCTGTCCCTTTCTTGTCCGGTCAGGGCTTCACTGCGACGGCACCGAATTGCGGAAGAACGTCGGCGGAGTCGTTCTCCGCACGCCACTGCGCACAGGAGACCAGCCCCGGTGCGAGAAGGTCCAGGCCGTCGAAGAAAGCGGCGACCTCGGCACGGGGACGTGCGGTGATCGGCGGGGTGGCGTTGTCGTTCCAGAACTTCATCGCCTCGATGTTCCCCTCACCGTCGAGATCCGGGTCGGTCGTCGGATGGGTGAGGACCAGATAGCTCCCCGAGGGAACCGACGCCATGATCCGGCGCACGATGCCCTGCGCCTGGCCCGTGTCGAGCACGAAATTCAGGATGCCGAGCATCATGACGGCGACGGGCCGGTCGAAGTCGAGGGTCTCCGAGGCGCGCCGGACGATGGCGTCGGGGTGGTGGATGTCGGCGTCGATGTAGTCCGTGGCCCCCTCGCGGGTGCCGGTCAGCAGCGTTCGGGCGTGCGCGAGCACGATCGGATCGTTGTCGACGTACACGATCCGCGACTCGGGAGCGATGCGCTGGGCGATCTCATGGGTGTTGTCCACGGTCGGCAGCCCCGTCCCGATGTCCAGGAACTGCCGAACACCCCGCTCGGCGACCAGGAAGCGCACGGCTCGCCCGAGGAAGGCGCGGTCCGCGCGGGCCACGCTGCGGATCAGCGGGAACATGGCGTCGATGTGGTCACCGACGCCCTGGTCGACGACGTAGTTGTCCTTTCCGCCGATCCAGTAGTTCCACACCCTCGCGTTGTGGGCCACCGAGGTGTCCAGCCGGCTTCGTCCCTCTGACGTGCTGTCCTGCTCGCTCACGACGTTTCCTCTCGTCACTTCCCTTGCCCCGCGGGGACATTGACGAGCACCCGAGCCGTCAACATCGTTCGCGCCTACGAGGGTGATCTTATGACCGGGTTCTTCGCTGCCAGGGCGGCAGGCCCCGGTCCTCGCCGCCCGCCGGGGCCAGGTGGTCTTCGCGGCCATGACCAGGGCGTACGGCAACCGCACAGTCATCGACCACGGAACGATCGAGGGCAAGCGCCTGGAGACCACGTACAGCCATCTGTCCGCGCTTGACGTGACCGCCGGACAGTCCGTGTCCGGCGGCGGCCTGATCGGCCGGGTCGGCTCGACCGGCCTGTCGACCGGTCCTCATCTGCACTTCGAGGTGATCGACGACGGCTACTGCGCTGACCCGCAGCCATGGCTGGGGACCGGCTGACCGTGCAGCCCGTCGAAAAGCGGACGGTGGCTGTGCCGCCAGCCTCCCCCGACCCGTCGCGCGTCGGTCACATGCGGATGCCCGGCGGGGAGATCGGCGTGCTCGTGCTCGGCGGGCGCGGCTTCCCCCGCCGGCCACAGACGTACGGCGAGCAGCCCGGCGGCCAGGGCGACGGCGCCCAGGGCGAGCACCGCGGACCCGAGCCCGGCCGTCGCGCCGAGCCGGCCGGCCAGTGGGTACGTGAGCAGCCAGCAACTGTGCGAGAGGGAGAACTGGGCCGCGAACGCGGACGTCCGCTCCTCGGCCGGCGCCGCCCGGCGGATCAGTCGCCCGGTCGGAGTGAGCACCATCGAGCAGGCGGCGCCGAACGCGGCCCAGGATGCCAGTAGTCCGGGCCAGCGCCAACTGCCGTTGTCCACCGAGGTGATGGCGCCGAGCGCGATGAAGACGACGGTGAGCAGCAGCGCTCCCCGCAGCATCACCGTACGGTCCGGTACCCGGTCGAGGATCCGGGGCACAAGCAGCGCGACGGTCATCGAACCCGCACCGAACGCGCCGAGCGCCAGCGGTACGTCGGCGGCGCCCCGGCCGAGCAGGTCGCGGACGTACACCACGGTGTTGACGGTGACCGTGGCGCCCGCGGCGGCCACCGCCAGATCGAGGGCGAGCAGGGCGCGCAACTGCGGGACGGCGAGGAAGAGACGGGTGCCCGCGGTCGCCCTGGCGTACACGCTGCCGGTCCGTGGGGCGGTGGCGACGAGGGCCTTGGGCAGTACGGCGGAGACGACCAGGGCCGCCGAGGCGAGGAACCCGGCCGTCGTGCCCAGGAACAGCCAGTTGTAGGTGACCAGTGAGAGCAGCGCGGCGGCGAGGGCGGGGCTGAACAGGCTCTCCAGGTCGTAGGCGAGCCGGGACAGGGACAGGGCCCGGGTGTAGTCGCTTTCGGCGGGCAGTACGTCCGGTACGACGGCCTGGAAGGTGGGGGTGAACGCGGCCGACGCGGCCTGGAGCAGGAAGATCAGGACGTACACCTGCCAGATCTGGTCCACGAACGGCAGCAGCAGTGCGACCCCGGCCCGCGTGAGGTCCGACCCCACGAGCAGCGCGCGCCGTGGCAGCCGGTCGGCGACCGCGCCGACGGCCGGAGCGATCACCACGTACGCCACCATCTTGACCGCGAGCGCCGTGCCGAGCACCGATCCGGCGTCGGGACCCGCGAGGTCGTACGCGAGCAGGGCGAGGGCGACTGTTGCCAGGCCGGTGCCGGTCAGGGCGACGACCTGGGCGGTGAAGAGGCGGCGGTAGGTGCGGTTGCGGAGTACGGAGAGCATGCGTCGGTCCCTTGGCGGTCGGGGAGCGGGCGCGGTCCACCTCCACTGTAGCCATAGGTGCGCACCTGTGCACATGTTGATGGGGTAGTCGGCCGGCGACGCCCTCGACGAGACCGTCCTGCCTCTACGCTGAGGACATGCCTGCTCGCGAAACCTTGCCAACTGCGGCCGATGCGCATCTGCGTGCGCCGGACAGCGCGCGTCTCGCGGAGGCGACCGAGGTGTTCGCGCTGCTGTCCGACGCGACGCGGCTGCATCTGCTGTGGCTGCTGGCGCAGGGCGAGTCGGACGTCGGCTCGCTGACGGAGCGGTGCGAGGCGTCGCGGACGGCGGTCAGCCAGCATCTGGCGAAACTGCGCCTCGCGGGGCTGGTGGAGACCCGGCGGGAGGGCCGGTACGTCCACTACAGCCTGCGCGACGGGCATCTGCGGCGCCTGGTGATGGAGGCGCTGAGCCATGCCGACCACCGGGTCAGCGGCAAGGCGCCGCACGACTGAGGGGCGGCGGGGGTGCTGTTCTCGCCCCCGCCGCCCCTTGCCGTCCCATCCCGTACCTGGGGGCTGCGCCCCCGGACCCCGCTACGGCCCTGAACGGGCCTTGTCCTCAAGCGCCGGACGGGCTGAGACGGCCTGGGCCCGGGCTGGATGGATGCGGTAACCGGGTGGTCGGGAGACGCCGGACGAGCCGGCTACTGCTGACCGGCGCCCCGGCGTCGTACGAGATACACGGCTGCACCCGCCACCACGACCACCGCCGCACCGATGCCGGTCCAGACCCCCGCGGACATCCCGCCGTCGTCGTCGCTCGTGGCCTCGGCGGCCGGCGAGGCCGGCGCCTCCGTGGCCTCGGCCGTCGGCGTCGCGGACGGAGACGGGGACGCCGAACCCGTCTCGCTCGGCGCCGGGCTGACCGGCTTCGCGCCCGGCGCGGCCGTCTTCAGCTTCAGCACCGGCGCGGGCTGCTCACCGCTCTCGTCGAGTTCGATCCAACGGTCGATACTGCCGTCGCCGTAGGTCTGCAGAGACTTGAAGGCGAGTTCCTTCACGTCGGGGAGCTGACGTACGACCACGGAGTACTCGGCGCTCACGCCGGTCTTCAGGGCCGCGCCCTTGACCGTGTAACCCTCGTCGTCGGTCGCGAACTTCCAGCCCCTGGGGCCTTCGCCGTACGTCACGTCACCGGGTGCGATGCCCTCGGGAAGGATCACGCGGACCCCGGTGATCCCGGCGGTGTCGGACTCCGCCTCCGCGTGGAAGGAGATCTCGACGTTCTCGGCGAGCGCCTGGGCCTTGTCGGACTCGACCTCCATATGGGCGGCTGCCGGTCCGGCGGTGAGGAGGACGAGGGAGGCGGCAGCGGCGGCCACGAGGGTCAGGCGGTGTGCGGTGCCGCGCTTGGTGAGGGCAGTGAACATGGGTGTCTCCGGGTTTCTCCGGGCGTGCGGTGGCACGGAGCGGCCGACCTGCGGCGGGCCGTTCCTGTGGGGTCAGTTGGCGGGAGCGGGCCACGCCGGCGGGGGACCCCGCCGTACCACCGCGTCCGCGAGGAGCGCTCCCCTGAGCGGCGGCGGCTCCGTCCGGCGCGGGCGGCGCACCCGCGATGCGCGCCCGGTCGGCGCCGGACGGCCGTCGAGCAGTGCCCGTACGGTGGCCATCCGTGTCCGTACCGCGCCGGCGGCCCCGCTCAGTCCGCGCGCCAGCGACCAGCAGGCCGCGTCCGCGCGGTGCAGCAGCACGGCGACGAGTACGGCGGCCACGGCATGGAGCACCGTCATCGCCGCCGAGTCGTACAGCCGCTCCTGCCAGGCCCCGTGGGCAGGCATCGCGTGATGCGCATGCGCATGCGTGGGCACGGGGGCGGCGCCGGCTGACGGGTGGCGTGAGGGTGCGGCCGACAACCACACATGGAGGCCGGTCTGCGCCACCGCGCTCGTCACCACCACCGAGGCGAGTGAACGCGGGCGGCGGGCGCCCGCAAGCCCCACGGCGAACAGCAGTGCCGTCACGGCCGCGCCCGACCGCCAGGGAGGCGGCCCCTCGGCGGCCAGATGATGTGCGCTGACCCCGAGCACCGTGCCTACGACGGCGAACACCGCTGCCCGGAACACGGGCAGTGGCGCGGAGTGCGTCGTCGGCGTACGGGGCATGGTCATGACCCGCCCATCATCAACCATGCGGCGGCCGGACAGCTGCCGGGTCTCAGGAATTTCTCATTCCTCTCCCATGGGGTACCCAGGTTTCGGTCACAGGATGGTTAAGTACCCAAGGGGGGTGAGGGTTCTTTGTACCGGGGGTCAAGGAGGCACGGTCATGGTCGGTCCGGAAGTACGCAGAGTGGCCCGTGGGTTGCGGCGGCGCGTACGGCGGCTCGCGGAGCCCCCTGTGCCGCAGTCGGCCCACCGGCTCGTCCCGGACCCGGTGTTCGTGATCTCCTCCGTGCGCTCCGGCTCCACACTCCTGCGCGTCCTGCTCAACAGTCACCCGCAGATCCGGGCGCCGCACGAGATGCACCTGCGCACCCTGGCGGTCGACCTCACCAAGCCGTACACCACCAAGGCAATGGCCCAACTTGACCTCGACCAGCGAGAGTTGGAGTACCTGCTGTGGGACCGCATCCTCCACCGGGAACTCGTGCGCAGCGGCAAGCAGATCATCGTGGACAAGACGCCGGGCAACGCGGGGTTCTGGGAGCGGCTGGCGGAGGCCTGGCCGCAGGGCCGGTACATCTTCCTGCTGCGCCACCCCGCCTCGATGGTGAGTTCCCTCATCAACAACCGTCCCGACCGCGACCTCGGCGCGACCGTCCGGGAGGTGCGCATGTACGTCGAGGCGGTCGAAGCGGCCCGGAACGGCCTGGACGGCCTCACGGTCCGCTACGAGGACCTGACGGAGCGGCCCGAGGCGGTCACCCGGGAGATCTGCGCGTTCCTCGATGTGCCCTGGACATCGAAGATGCTCGACTACCGGAAGGGCGATCACGGCCCCTTCGTGCCGTTCATCGGTGACTGGAGCGAGAACATCAAGTCAGGGAAGATCCAGAAGGCCCGTCCGCTGCCGGACGCGGAGGACGTCCCGGAGGCGTTGCGTGACCTCGCCCGCGCGTGGGGGTACCCGTGTTGAGCAGGGTGACGGTGCCGGCGGTCCGTTGAGAGGCGGGAAGGGGAAGTCCGGCTCCTCATCTGAGCCCGGTGCCTGATCCCGACGCCCGCCTTTCCGACGGGAGCGGAGAGGCCGACTTCCGGCGCCAGGTGTCCGGACTGTCGGTCCGGGTGACCGGATTCGGCCTGGTCAAGTCCCTTGCCGCGCAGGCGGAACCGGCTTTCTCTTGGCCTGCCTGCCTGCCTGCCTGCCTGCCTGCCTGCCTGCCTGCCTGCCTGCCGGCAGGAAGGGGCGAACCAGCCGCGCGGCCCCCACTGCCCCCACTGCCCTCAGTGGCCTCTGTCGGCGAATGCCTTCAGGATGCGCTCGGCGGCGAGTGTGGCCGTCAACTCGCCGTTCCTCACCTGCTGTTCAAGGCCGGGTGTGACGGCACGTACGCCCTCGTCGGCGTGCAGGCGGCCCAGCAGTTCGTCGCGGACCATCGTCCAGGTCCAGTCGACCTGCTGGTCACGGCGTTTGGCGGTGAGGCGGCCGGTCGAGTCGAGCAGGGTGCGGTGCTGTTCGAGGCGGTCCCAGACGGTGTCCAGGCCGCTCGACTCACGGGCGCTGCAGGTCAGCACGGGCGGTGTCCAGGCCGCGTCCTTGCCGTGCATCAGTCGCAGGGCGCCCGCCAACTCCCTTGCGGCGGACTGGGCGTCATGCTCGTGCGGGCCGTCCGCCTTGTTGACGGCGAGCACGTCCGCGAGTTCCAGGACGCCCTTCTTGATGCCCTGCAACTGGTCGCCGGTACGGGCGAGCGTCAGCAGCAGGAAAGAGTCGACCATGTTCGCGACGGCGGTCTCGGACTGTCCGACGCCGACCGTCTCCACCAGCACCACGTCGTAGCCCGCCGCCTCCATCACCACGATCGACTCCCGCGTCGCCTTGGCGACCCCGCCCAGCGTTCCCGAGGTGGGGGAGGGCCGGATGAAGGCCGCCGGGTCCACCGCCAGGCGCTCCATCCGGGTCTTGTCGCCCAGGATCGACCCACCCGTACGGCTGGACGACGGGTCCACCGCGAGCACCGCCACCCGATGCCCGAGCCCGGTCAGCATCGTGCCGAACGCGTCGATGAACGTCGACTTCCCGACCCCCGGGACCCCGCTGACCCCGATCCGCCGGGCCCGGCCGCTGTGCGGGAGCAGTGCCGTCAGCAACTCCTGCGCCGACGCCCGGTGCTGGGGGCGGGTCGACTCGACGAGCGTGATGGCACGGGCCACGATCGCCCGCTTCCCGTCGAGCACGCCCTTGACGTACGCGTCGAGATCGATCACAGGTCGTGCCCGAGATCGGCCGAGAGCCGCTGGACGAGGTCGTACGCCGCGTCAGGGATCACCGTCCCCGGCGGGAACACGGCCGCGGCGCCCATCTCCAGGAGGGTCGGCACGTCCTGCGGCGGGATCACCCCGCCGACGACGATCATGATGTCCTCCCGGCCCTCGGCCGCCAGCTCCTCGCGCAGCGCCGGTACGAGGGTGAGGTGCCCGGCGGCCAGCGAGGACACCCCGGCGATGTGGACGTCCGCCTCCACCGCCTGCCGGGCCACCTCGCCCGGCGTCTGGAACAGGGGGCCGACGTCGACGTCGAAGCCGAGGTCGGCGAAGGCGGTGGCGATCACCTTCTGGCCGCGGTCGTGGCCGTCCTGTCCCATCTTGGCGACCAGGATGCGCGGCCGGCGCCCCTCGGCCTCCTCGAACGCGTCGACCAGCGTGCGCGTGCGGTCGACGGACGGGGACTCGCCTGCTTCGTTGCGGTACACGCCCGCGATCGTACGGATCTGGCCCGCGTGCCGCCCGTACACCTTCTCCAGCGCGTCCGAGATCTCCCCGACCGTAGCCTTCGCGCGGGCGGCGTTCACCGCCAGCTCCAGCAGGTTGCCGTCACCGCCCGCCGCGCGGGTCAGCGCGTCCAGCGAGTCCTGGCAGGCGCGCTCGTCGCGCTCCGCACGCAGCCGCCGCAGCTTCTCGATCTGCTGGGTGCGTACGGAGGAGTTGTCGACCTTGAGGACATCGATCTGCTCGTCGGTCTCCACAAGGTACTTGTTGACGCCGATGACCGGCTGGCGCCCCGAGTCGATGCGGGCCTGGGTGCGCGCCGCGGCCTCCTCGATGCGCAGCTTGGGGATGCCCGCGTCGATGGCCTTCGCCATGCCGCCCGCCGCCTCGACCTCCTCGATGTGCTGCCAGGCGCGGCGCGCGAGGTCGTACGTCAGCTTCTCCACGTACGCGCTGCCGCCCCACGGGTCGATGACCCGCGTCGTGCCCGACTCCTGCTGGATCAGCAGCTGGGTGTTGCGGGCGATGCGCGCCGAGAAGTCGGTGGGCAGCGCGAGCGCCTCGTCCAGGGCGTTGGTGTGCAGCGACTGCGTGTGGCCCTGCGTCGCCGCCATCGCCTCCACGGCCGTACGCGTCACGTTGTTGAACACGTCCTGCGCCGTCAGCGACCAGCCGGACGTCTGCGAATGGGTGCGCAGGGAAAGGGACTTGGCGTTCTGCGGGTCGAACTGCCCGACCAGCTTCGCCCACAGCAGGCGCGCCGCGCGCAGCTTGGCGATCTCCATGAAGAAGTTCATGCCGATCGCCCAGAAGAAGGAGAGCCGCGGCGCGAACGCGTCGACGTCCAGGCCCGCTTCACGGCCCGCCCGGATGTACTCGACCCCGTCCGCGAGGGTGTACGCCAGCTCCAGGTCGGCCGTCGCACCCGCCTCCTGGATGTGATAGCCGGAGATCGAGATGGAGTTGTAGCGGGGCATTCGCTGCGAGGTGAAGGCGAAGATGTCGGAGATGATCCGCATCGACGGCTTCGGCGGATAGATGTAGGTGTTGCGGACCATGAACTCCTTGAGGATGTCGTTCTGGATGGTCCCGGCCAACTTCTCGGGCGGCACGCCCTGTTCCTCCGCCGCCACGATGTACAGCGCGAGAACGGGCAGCACCGCGCCGTTCATCGTCATCGACACCGTCATCCTGTCCAGCGGGATGCCGTCGAAGAGCTGCCGCATGTCGTAGATCGAGTCGATCGCCACGCCCGCCATACCGACGTCACCGGTCACGCGCGGGTGGTCGCTGTCGTAACCCCGGTGCGTGGGCAGGTCGAAGGCGACCGACAGACCCTTCTGGCCGGCCGCGAGGTTGCGGCGGTAGAAGGCGTTGGACTCCTCGGCGGTGGAGAAACCCGCGTACTGACGGATCGTCCAGGGCTGGTTGACGTACATCGTCGGGTACGGGCCGCGCAGATACGGGGCGGCACCCGGGTACGTCGACAGGAAGTCCAGGCCCTCCAGGTCACGGACGGTGTAGAGCGGCTTGACCGCGATGCCCTCCGGGGTCTCCCAGAAGGTCCCGTCCGAGCCCGTGGCCCCCTTGACGGCCGTACGCCAGTCGTCGGCGCCGGCCGCGGTCTCGGCGGTCGGGGTCCCCAGTTCGATTCCGGAGAAGTCGGGGATTCCCATCAGAACGCTCCCATGCGGTCGAGGGTGGCGGAGAGCACGGCTACGGCGTCGCAGCCCGCGAAGACGTACGCGTCGACGTCCGTGTACTGCCCGGGACGGCCGGCGAGGAACACATGCGAAGCGCCGGCGGCCTTCAGCTCCGCCGCCACGGTCGCCGCCTGCTCCTCGTACAGCGTGTCACTGGAGCAGAGGCAGACCTCCGAGGCGCCGCTCTCCTCGAACGTGCCCTCCGTGACGGGCTCGATGCCGCCGGCCTGGAAGAGGTTCGAGACGAAGGCCGTCCGCGCGCTGTGCGCGGCGGCCGGGCCGATGGCCGCCAGATAGACGCGCGGCCGGGTTCCGGTGGCGGCGAGGCGGGCGTCGGAGCGGGCGCGCAGAGCCTCGTACGCCTCGTCGCGCCGCACCCGGGGGAGCCCTCCGGACGGTGGCTCCGGCGCGGGCTCGCGCTCCACGGGGCGCTCGGCGAGGTTCGGGAACTCGCTGACACCGGTGATGGGTTCGAGCCGCTTGGCCAGCTTGGCGGACCGGGCCGCCCAGGTGGCCGCCAGGGCCTTGCCCAGACGACCGGAGCGGAGGGTGGCCGCCTGACCACCGGCCCCCTCGGTCCACTGGAAGAACTCCCAGCCCGCGTGGGCGAGTTCGTCGGTGAGCCGCTCCACGTACCAGGAGCCGCCCGCCGGGTCGATCACCCGCGCGAGATGCGACTCCTCGACCAGGATCGCCGAGGTGTTGCGGGCGATCCGGCGCGCGAACGCGTCCGGCAGGCCCAGCGCGTGGTCGAAGGGGAGGACCGTGACGGAGTCGGCGCCGCCGACCCCGGCGGCCAGCGTGGCGACAGTCGTGCGCAGCATGTTCACCCACGGGTCGCGGCGCGACATCATCACCGGCGAGGTCACCGCGTGCTGGACCTGGGCACCCGCGCCCGGCGCCCCGCACACCTCGGCGACCCGCGCCCACAGCCGCCGGGCCGCGCGCAGCTTGGCGATCGTCAGGAACTGGTCGGCGGTGGCCGCGTACCGGAACTCCAGCTGCGCACAGGCCTGTTCGACGGACAGTCCCGCCTCGGTCAGCTCGCGCAGGTAGGCGACCCCGGTCGCCAGGGAAGCGCCCAGTTCCTGCGCGGCCGAGCCGCCGGCCTCGTGGAACGGCAGCGCGTCCACGGTCAGAGCGCGCAGCCCCGGGTACTGCTCGGCGCACAGCCGCGCCAGCGCGACGACCGGCGCGAAGGCCAACTCCTCACCCGTACGGGCTTCGTGGCCCAGCGGGTCGGCGCCGAGGTTGCCGCGCGCCGCCTCCCTTGCGACGCCCCGCTCCTCGTACAGCCGCAGCAACTCCCTTGCAGCGGACTCGACTTCCTGTCCGGCGTCGAGGACGACGGGGGCCAGGTCGAGATGGACACCGTCGAGGGCCCGGTCGAGGGACGCCACCGGGATCGCGTCCGGGCCGACGGTCAGCCAGAGCGAGGTGACGCCGTTCTCCAGGTCCGCGAGCACCGGGTCGCCGGCGAGGGTCGCGTGCCGCTGCCGTACGTCCCAGCCTCCGACGGTGTTCCCCTCGGGCCGTCCGCCGCGTACGAAGGGGGCGAAGCCGGGGAAGCCGGGCTCGGGAGCCTCGTCGTGCGCCGTGTAGAGGGGCCGGGTGGTGAGCCCGTCCTCCAGCGGGGTGGACAGCGCGTCCTCGGCTGTCGCGGCGGAGACCTCCTTGCCCGCTTTGCGCAGTACGCCTTCCACCAGGCGCTGCCACTGCTCATGGGTCGTGGAAGGGAACTCGGCGGCCAGCGAGAGCCCGTCGTTGGGCAGGACTGTCATGCCCGGATGCTAGGGCAGAGAGGTGCGGCCGGAGCAGAGCTCCAGGCTGTGACCTTGACCTCGGGGGAACTGTGACCTCGGCCTCACGGGCGGTTCTGGACCCCGCGAGGACGGTGGGGAGACCCTCACCGGTCGGGATCGTCGCCCATGCCGGTGCGGCGAGTCAACGCACCGGGTTTCCACGGGACCGCAGGGACGTCATGTCCCCGTCCGGCGTCGGCGGGATCGGCTCGGAGGACCCGGCACACCCCCACTTGATAGGCAAGTACACACTTGCCTATGGTGGAGGTGTGGCCGATGAACTGTTCAAAGCCCTGGCCGACCCCACCCGCCGGAAGATCCTCGACGAACTCACAGAGCGGCCGGGACAGAGCCTGTTCGAGATCTGTTCGCGGCTGAGCATGCGACACCACCTCGGCATCTCGCGTCAGGCGGTCTCCCAGCATCTTGCCGTGCTGGAGGCCGCCGGTCTGGTCGAGAGCCGGCGGGAGGGGCGCTACAAATTCCATGACCTGAACACCGCACCGCTCAAGCGCATCGCCGAGCGGTGGATCAGGCCCGACGAATCAGAGAGCACACCATGAGGATTCACCTGACCAGCGTCTTCGTCGACGACCAGGACAAGGCCCTGCGCTTCTACACCGACGTGCTGGGCTTCGTGAAGAAGACCGAGGTCCCGATCGGCGAGGACCGGTGGCTTACCGTCGTCTCGCCCGAGGACCCCGACGGGACCGAACTGCTGCTGGAGCCCTCGGGCCATCCTGCGGTGAAACCGTACCGGGACGCGCTGGCCGACGACGGAATCCCGGCCACCGCCTTCGCCGTGGACGACGTGCACGCCGAGTACGACCGGCTGCGCGCGCTGGGCGTGCGGTTCACCCAGGAGCCGCTGGAGATGGGCCCGGTCACGACCGCTGTCCTGGACGACACCTGCGGCAACCTGATCCAGATCGTCCACCAGGCATAGCGGGCGGTGACCCGGAGGACGGCGGCGCGGACGGGCTCCGCGCCGGCGCGGTTAATCGGTGGCGCACCGTGTGGACGCGCGCGACCATGCCTCCATGGACCCGCGTGAGCACGACAACGACACAACGGCGGCCCGGTGGACGGTCGCGACTGTCTATGCCGACATGTGGGTCGACCCGGACGACGACCCGCGCGAGACCGATGCCGAGATCGTCGACGAACGCGGCACGCTGCTCGAAGGCCTGCGCCACTACCGCCTCACCGTGGAGATGAAGTGCGCGGGACTGGACGCCGAACAGATGGCCCGGCGCTCCGTACCGCCGTCCACGATGTCCCTGCTCGGCCTGGTGCGGCACCTGACCGAGGACGAACGGCATTTCCGCCGGGTCATGGCCGGCGAGGAGGCGCCGAAGCTGTACCGCACCGAGGAGGACCGCGACGGCGACTGGAACGGCGCGGTCGCCGACGCGGGGGTCGTGGAGGACGCCTGGAGGCAGTGGCGGCTGGAAGTGGAACGCACCGACCGTTTCATCGCCGGAGTCGAGGACCTCGGCACCTGGAACGCCGGCTTCTCCGACCTCGGCCCCGAGCCCGGCGGTAAGCTGCAACTGCGCGACGTCCTGGCGGCACACGTCAACGAGTACGCGCGGCACTGCGGCCACGCCGACCTCCTGCGCGAGCGGATCGACGGCCGGGTGGGTCAATGATCGCCTGATCAGGCTGAACAGGCTGATCAGCGACAGGCGGAGTCACACCTGAGACGGACCGGGCGGAACACCTCATCGCGCCACCGATGAGTTTCCGCCCGAGGACCGGTCGAATGAGGTGACAGCGTTCCCGCCCCAGGAGGTGCTCCATGACCACCGACGGATTCACCACGTGTCTCTGGTTCGACGGCCAGGCCGAGGAAGCCGCGCACTACTACGTCTCGGTCTTCAGGAACTCGACCCTCGGCAAGATCGGCTACTACAACGAGGCAGGCCCCGCCCCCGCCGGCGGCGTGCTGGCCGTCGACTTCGTGGCCAACGGGCAGAAGTTCGTCGCCCTCAACGGCGGCCCGGAGTTCAAGTTCAGCGAGGCCGTCTCCTTCCAGATCCACTGCGCGGACCAGCAGGAGGTCGACCACTACTGGACCAAGCTCACCGAGGGCGGCGGCGAGGGCGGCCCCTGCGGGTGGCTCAAGGACAGGTACGGACTGTCCTGGCAGGTCATCCCGGACGGCCTGATCGAGATGATCAGCGACCCGGACCCGGAGAAGGCCGTCCGTACCACCAAGGCCATGTACGCCATGGGCAAGCTGGACATCGCCGCCCTGAGGAAGGCGTACGAGGGGGAGTAGGGGCGACCGTCCGCCGGCCCGAGGCACCCCACCCCGGTGGCTCAGGCCGGCCGCCCGCTGCGCAGCGCCGCGCGGACGCCACCGCGCCGCCACGGCGTCGTACGCCCTGCAGAAGCCGTGCCGGCGCCTCCTGCACGAGCGACCCGGGACCGGTGTCCAGGGCGGACATCGCCTCGTCGAGGATCAGCACCCGGGGGTCGCGGATCAGTGCCCGCACGACGGCGAGCCGTGGCCGCCGGCCCCGGGACAGCCGTGCGCCGTGCGCGCCGACCAGAGTGCCGGGGCCGTTGCGGCAACCGGTCGACGAACTCGAGCGCCGTGGCCCGCACCGTCGGTGGCGTCCATGCCGTACGCCACGTTGTCCCGGGCCGTCCCGGAAAACAGGATCGACTCCTGCGGCACCACCGACACCAACCGCCACCGGTCGGCCCGGAGCAGACGGGTGAGGGCGCGTATCGGGGCCCGACCCGGTGGCGATGCCCGAGTGGCTGCCCCCGACCGCCGGGCGCGTCACCTTCCGGAAGTCCGGAAGGGCCCGACCCGGCGCCTCACTCACCCGCGCTCGGCCAGGATCTCCCGGATGACGTGCCGGGAGTTCGCCGCGAGTACCGGATTCGTCTCCCGGTAGTACGGCAGCTGGATCAGCGAGATCGACGGGGCCCAGCCGCGCCCACTCGGCGTCGTCGGTGCCGGCCGCCTCGCGGAAGGTGTCGCGGCGCCGGGATGTCGTGGCAGCCGGACCACCAGGTCGCCGCCGAGCCGGAACATGGCGTTCTCGGTCCCGGCGGACTCCAGCCGCTCCACAGGCAGACCCGACCACTCGGGAAGCCGCCGGGAGATCAGGCGCTGGACCAGCGGGGCGTCGATCTCCGCCTCGTCCGCATGCATCTTCAGGGCACACATGGGGCCATCCCAGCCCGCCGGCGGGCCTCCACTCCAGCGATTTTCGACCGTACGGAAAGGCAGGCGCCGGCGCGGGGCCGTCCGGTGCGAACGTCCCGCGTCCGGCGCTCAGTTCACGGCGTCATGCCGTTGGTGCACGCGGCACCCGGCTCGGGCGTCTGCTCGCCCTGGACGTACTTGTCGAGGAACTTGGTGACCCGCGGGTCCGAAGCCTTGTCGACCTTGAGCTGGTGCTCCCAGGCGCTCAGGACGATCGGCGACGACTGGTCCTCGTACGGACTCATGAAGGTGTACGACGTGTTGGTCACGCGCTCGGACAGCGTCTCGACGTCCGCCTTGGCCGCCTTGTCGTTGTACGTGATCCAGACGGCGCCGTGTTCGAGGGCGTGCACCGCGTTCTCGTTGGGGACCGCCTTCGTGTAGACCTGCCGGTCGCAGTTGACCCACACCTGGTTGTGGTCGCCGCCCACGGGCGGACTCATCTTGTAGGTGACGGCCGTGTCGACGTGGTTCTGGGTGAGCTTCGACCAGCTCTTCACGCCCGAGATCGGCGCCGCCTTCGCCTCTTCCTTGTCCTGGGCGGAGTCGACCAGGTACCAGCCGCCGCCGGCCAGGCCGACGAGTATGACGGCGGTGGCGCCGAGCGTGAGCAGACGCATACGGCGCTCACGGGCCTGCTCGGCTTTGCGCAGTTCTTCCATGTGGGCGCGGCGGGCCGCGGTCTTCGCCTTGGCGTTGGATGTACCCATGGGATGTCCTTCTCCGGCCGTGCCCTTCTCCGGGCACGGCGCTGCAAGCTGGGGTGATGGTCGTGGCCGAGCGGATCGGGCCGGGGAACGCGGGGGCCCGGCCACGGCCTAGACCCGGAGCAGTTGCAGCTCGTGGAGATCGGGAGGGCGGGCGCCGCCGGGAATCCGCGAGGGGCCGAGCGGCAGCCGGGCGGGGGCGGTGCTCGGCTGGTCCAGCGCGGCGGCCCGGTCCGCGCCGACGAAGGGCGCGTGGTTGAGGACGCCGTGGTTGCCGGGGGTGTGACAGCCGTGGTGCGGGCCCTTCTGGCAGGGGTCCTGGTCGGCGATGTGCACGACATGCACCGACGCCGACCGTGAGGGCCCGGTGTCCGGTGAGGGCAGGGCGCCGGCGCAGGAGAACGCGACTGTCACGAGGACGAGGACCAGGACGCTCAGCAGATGCGGAAGGCCACCGCGGGCATGCCGCGTCGCGAGGCGGCGCACCCGTGCAGCGGACATCTGGACACCTGGAGGTTCGGGGAGGAGCCAAGGAGACGAGCGCCGATGAAATTATCAGACCGCAGGGGTGTGTTACTGCCTCGCCCTACGCTCCAGCGGCACCAGCGATGGCGCCGATCGCGGAACCGCGCCCTGAAGGGACGCGGGGAACTGCGCGACAAGCCCCACCGGCCCGCAGTGGACGAACAGCGTGGAGCGTTCGGCGCGCGTCCCGGACGAAGCCTGGCTAGCGTGAGGATCCGGACCACCCGACGAGACCCACAAGACCGGAGAGGCCGGAGCCATGGCCGTACAACCTGAGGGAACCCCCTGTTGGGCCGACGCGATGTTCAGCGACGTCGAGGGAGCCAAGAGCTTCTACGGCGAGGTGCTGGGCTGGACCTTCGGCGAGTCGTTGTCGGAGTACGGCAACTACACACAGGCGTACGCCGACGGCAAGGCGGTCGCCGCGGTCGTCCCGCCCATGCCCGGGCAGGAGGGGCAGTCGGCGTGGTGCCTGTACCTCGCCTCGCCGGACGCCGCCGCCACGGCCTCGAAGATCCGTGACAACGGCGGCGAACTGCTGATGGAACCGATGCAGGTGGGCGAGTTCGGCACCATGTGCCTGGCCCGCGACCCCGGCGGTGTCGTCTTCGGTGTCTGGCAGAGCGGTACCCACGAAGGCTTCGAGGCGGCACCGGAACAGCCCGGCGCCTACTGCTGGGCGGAGGTCTTCACGCGCGAGGCCGAGAAGTCGGACACCTTCTTCCCGGCCGTCTTCGGCTACTCGGCGAAGCAGATGCAGGACGACGCCATCGACTTCCGCATGTACAACCTGGGTGAGAACACCGTCCTCGGCAGGATGCGGATGACGGACGACTTCCCGCCCGAGATGCCGCCGTACATCAACGTGTACTTCAGTGTCGGCAACTGCGACGACGCCGTCGCCACGGCCACCAGGCTCGGCGCCGTGCTGCGCTTCGGGCCCATGGACAGCCCGTTCGGCCGGTTCGCCGCGCTGAGCGATCCGCAGGGCGCCAACTTCTCCGTCATCGACGTCACGACGACGGCCGGCGAGATGCCCAAGTCGGCGGACGTGGGCTGACGCAGGTACCCGACGAGGGCCGGGAGCCCGGTTCACGCATGGCATGATCGAGCGCATGCGTGAACGTGTGGTGGCCGCGTGCGACGGGGCTTCTAAGGGAAATCCGGGACCGGCGGGCTGGGCCTGGGTGGTGGCCGACGGCTCGGAGAGCCCCGCCCGCTGGGAGGCCGGGCCGCTCGGCCGGGCCACCAACAACGTCGCCGAACTCACCGCGCTGGAACGGCTGCTGACGGCCGTCGCCGCCGACGTACCGCTGGAGATCCGGATGGACTCCCAGTACGCGATGAAGGCCGTCACCACCTGGCTGCCCGGCTGGAAGCGCAAGGGCTGGAAGACGGCGGCCGGCAAGCCGGTCGCCAACCAGGAACTCGTCGTCCGCATCGACGAACTGCTCGACGGCCGCTCGGTCGAGTTCCGCTACGTGCCCGCCCACCAGGTCGACGGCGACAAGCTCAACGACTTCGCCGACCGCGCCGCCAGCCAGGCCGCGATCGTGCAGCAGCCGGCGGGCAGCGACCTCGGCTCCCCGGAACCCCCGGCCTCCCCGGACACCCAGCGCTCCACGGCCACGAAGACGTCTGCCAAGAAGACGTCCCGCCCGCGCACCGGCAACTCCAGCCGCACCCTCAACGCGAAGTTCCCCGGCCGCTGCGTCTGCGGACGCGCCTACGCGGCCGGCGAGACCATCGCCAAGAACCCCCAGGGCTGGGGTCACCCGGAGTGCCGCACCGCGGAGGCCTGAGCGCCCCCGACTTCACCGGCCTCCGCCGTGGAGGCCGTTCGGCGACCTCGCATCCTGCTACCCTCCGACGCGAACTGACCACCTTCTGTAATCGCTAGGGGTGTGTGTGAAGGTCGCCTGTGTCGGAGGCGGGCCCGCCGGCCTGTATCTCTCGATCCTGATGAAGCTGCAGGACCCGTCCCACGACATCAGCGTGTACGAGCGCGACCCGGCCGGCTCGACCTACGGCTGGGGCGTCACCTACTGGCGCGGACTGCTCGACAAGCTCCACGAACACGATCCGGAGTCCGCGCGGGCCATCGGCGACGCCTCGGTGTGCTGGAACGCCGGAGTCGCCCACGTGGGCGACAGTACGACCAGGCACCCGGGCGACGAGGGCTTCGGCATCGGCCGCCGCAAACTCCTCGAGATCCTCGCCGACCGGGCCCGGCAGGTGGGCGTACGGCTGGAGTTCGAGCACGGGATCACCGACGCCTCCACGCTGGCCGACGCCGACCTCGTCGTGGCCGCCGACGGCGTCAACAGCGCACTGCGCGAACAGCACACCGCATACTTCGGCGCCGACCTGAAGGCCGGGCGCAACCGGTACATCTGGCTCGGCACCACCAAGGTCTTCGACGCCTTCACCTTCGGCTTCAAGGAGACGGAGCACGGCTGGATCTGGTGCTACGGCTACGGCTACAGCCAGGACCACAGCACCTGCGTCGTCGAATGCGCCCCCGAGACCTGGAGCGGACTCGGTCTCGACCGGGCGAACGAGGCCGACGGCCTGGCCCTCCTGGAGAAGCTCTTCGGCGACCTGCTGGACGGACACCCCCTGATCGGCCGTTCCGCCGCCGACGGCGCCGCCCAGTGGCTCAGCTTCCGCACCCTCACCAACCAGACCTGGCACCACGGCAACCTCGTCCTGCTCGGCGACGCCGCCCACACCACGCACTACTCCATCGGCGCCGGCACCACGCTCGCCCTGGAGGACGCCATCGTCCTGGCCGACGCCCTCCGGACACACCCGGAACTCCCCGCGGCCCTCACCGCCTACGAGGAGCAGCGCAAGTCCGAACTGCTCTCCATTCAGAGCGCGGCCCGCTACAGCGCCCAGTGGTACGAGAACCTGCCCCGCTACATCCGGCTGCCCCCGGAGCGGATGTTCGCCCTGCTCGGTCAGCGCCACTCGCCCCTGCTGCCCTATGTGCCGCCCCAGCTTTACTACGGCCTCGACCGGGCGGCGGGACGCCTCGAAGCGCTGCGCCGGTTCAAGCGGTGGCTCGGACCGAAGCTCGCCCGCACCGCGCAGACCCGGGCGCTGGCCTCCCGCACCCGGGAAGAGGCCGAGGTCTCCGGCAAATAGCCTGGTCGCGGTGGTGATTATTGGGTGAATGGCGATTCACCGCTATGGTGAATCGCCATTCACCCCTTTTTCGTGTCGCGCGGAGCGGCCGCCCGCTGGAGTGCCGATAAACCACCCCGTCCCGATACCCGCCACGCGGCCCCTGCGCGACCGGATGACCGTCCCGGTGCTCGCGTTCGGCGGGATGCTGATGGCGGTCATGCAGACCGTGGTCATCCCGCTGCTGCCCGACCTGCCCCGGCTGACCGGCGCCTCACCGGGCGCGGTCTCCTGGATGGTGACCGCGACCCTGCTGTCCGGCGCCGTTCTCACCCCGGTGCTGGGCCGCGCCGGCGACATGTACGGCAAACGGCGGGTCCTGGTCGCGGCCCTCGGGCTGATGGTCCTCGGCTCGGTCATGTGCGCCCTGTCGTCGCACATCGGCGTGCTCATCACGGCGCGCGCCCTGCAGGGCGCCGCGTCCGCCGTCGTCCCCTTGTCGATCAGCATCCTGCGCGACGAACTGCCGCCGGAGCGCACGGGAAGCGCGGTCGCCCTGATGAGTGCCACCGTCGGGATCGGCGCGGCCCTGGGGCTGCCGCTCGCCGCGCTGATCGTCCAGTACGCCAACTGGCACGTCATGTTCTGGGCGACCGCCGGCCTCGGCGCGGTGGGCGTTTCGGCGGTGTGGTGGGCGGTGCGCGAGTCGCCCGTCCGGGAGCCGGGGCGCTTCGACGTCACGGGTGCGCTGGGACTCGCCGTCGGCCTGGTGTGTCTGCTCCTCGGGATCGTCGAGGGCGGCGAGTGGGGGTGGGGCAGCCCGCGCGTCCTGGGGTTGTTCACCGGCGCCGTCGGTGTGCTCGGCCTGTGGTGGTGGCAGCAGTTGCGCAGCCGACAGCCACTGGTGGACCTGCGGTTGGTGGCCCGTCCGCGAGTCGGCCTGTCCCATGTCGCGGCCCTGCTGACCGGGTTCGCCTTCTACTCCAACTCCCTGGTGACGGCCCAGCTGGTCCAGGCGCCCGAGGCCACCGGGTACGGGCTCGGGCTGTCCATCGTCGAGACGGGCCTCGTCCTGCTGCCCGGAGGCATCGTCATGCTGGTGTTCTCACCCGTGTCGGCCCGCGTCTCGGCGGCGTACGGGCCGGGCGTCACCCTCGCCATCGGCACCGCGGTCATCGCACTCGGCTACGTGGTGCGCATCGCGGACAGCCGCGACCTGTGGATGATCATCGTGGGTGCCGCGGTCGTCGGCATGGGCACCACGCTCGCGTACTCGGCTCCGCCCATGCTGATCCTGGGGGCCGTTCCGCCGGGTCAGACCGCATCCGCCAACGGCGTCAACGTCCTGATGCGCACGGTCGGGCAGGCCATGTGCAGCGCCGCGGTCGTCGCCGTACTGGTACGCCACACCAGCCCGGTCGACGGAGCCCCGGTGCCCACCCTGCACGGCTTCCTGCTGGCCTTCGGGATGGCGGGCGTCGTCGCCCTGCTGGCCTGCACGGCTGCCCTGACCATCCCCGGTGACCCGGCCACCGGCACCACCCGGCGTGCCCGTGCCCGTGGCCGCACCCCGGGCGCGCGGGACGAGGCGATGGAGGGAGCATGAACCCCGTGCGCACACCACAGACGACCGGCACCGAGCCGACCCCGGCCACACCCCCGCGCCGGGACGCGGAGCAGACCAGGGCCGCCATCCTGCGCGCCGCCCGCCACCTCCTCGCCCGCTACGCCCAGGCGGACATCACCCTCAAGGCGGTCGCCGAACGCGCCGGTGTCAGCCCGCCGTTGATCCTTAAGTACTTCGGCAACAAGGACGCCCTCTTCGCCCGCGTCATGTCCTTCGAGCAGGACGCCGACACCCTGCTGGACGCGCCACTCGACGACCTCGGCCGCCACATGGTCCGCCATCTCCTCACCGGCCAGACCGAGCGCGGCGCCGACCCCGTCCTGCGGATCGTGTTCGCCCCCTTCCAGGGCGACCGGGGTGACATCATGCGCGCCAACTTCCGCACCCAGGTGAGCGACCGACTCGCCGGCCGCCTCACCGGCGCCGATCCGGGCCTGCGCGCCGAACTGGCCGTCGCCACCCTGCTGGGCCTGGGCGTCATGTACGGCATCGCCCGCGGAACGCATCTGCGGGAGGCGACGATCGACGACATCGTGGACCTGTATGCCCCCACCGTGCAGGCGCTGCTGACCCCCTGACGGAGTTGTCCCTTTCATCAATTCACTCGTATAGGTGAATTGGAGGAGTGGGGTTCTGAGGGGTCCAGGCGGTGGCCCCCGTCCGCCCGGCCTGCGGACAGATGACAGACTGACGCCATGGACGAGCGTGTAATCGGTAGGTCGGGTCAGCGGGCGTCGGTCATCGGCCTCGGAACGTGGCAGTTGGGCGCCGACTGGGGCGACGTGGAGGAAAAGGACGCCCTCGCGGTGCTGGACGCGGCGGTCGAGTCGGGAGTGACCTTCTTCGACACCGCCGACGTGTACGGCGACGGGCGCAGCGAACAGACCATCGCCACCTTCCTGCGCGGCAGGCCCGAACTGGATGTGCTGGTCGCGACCAAGATGGGCCGCCGGGTCGACCAGATCCCCGAGAACTACGTCCTCGACAACTTCCGTGCCTGGAACGACCGCTCGCGGCGCAACCTCGGTGTCGACCGCGTCGAGCTGGTTCAGCTGCACTGCCCGCCGACCCCGGTCTACTCCTCCGACGAGGTCTTCGACGCCCTGGACACCCTGGTCGACGAGGGGCGCATCGCGCGGTACGGCGTCAGTGTCGAGACCTGCGAGGAGGCGCTCACCGCGATCGCCCGCCCAGGCGTGACCAGCGTGCAGATCATCCTCAACGCGTTCCGTATGAAGCCCCTCGCCGCGGTGCTCCCCGCCGCCGGGAAGGCCGGCGTCGGCATCATCGCCAGGGTCCCGCTCGCCTCGGGCCTGCTGTCGGGCAAGTACACCAAGGACACGGTGTTCCCCGAGAACGACCACCGCACCTACAACCGCCACGGCGAGTCCTTCGACCAGGGCGAGACCTTCTCCGGCGTCGACTACGCGACCGGCGTCGAGGCGGCGGCCGAGTTCTCCGCCCTGGCCCCGGAGGGGTACACCCCGGCCCAGCTGGCCCTGCGCTGGATCCTCCAGCAGCCCGGTGTGACGACGGTGATCCCGGGCGCCCGCTCGGCGGAGCAGGCCCGCGCCAACGCGGGGGCCGCCGCCCTGCCGGCGCTGTCGCAGGAGACGCTCACCGCGATCCAGGACCTTTACGACCGCCGGATCAGGGCGCAGGTGGAAAATCGCTGGTAGCGGACGTACGTACGCGTCTCACGGCTCCAGGAGCAACTGCTGTTCCTGTTCCTGGTCGCCGGAGACGCTGCCCCGGTCGTGGGCGGTGAACGTGCCGGTGAGGGTCGCGCCCGCGCAGCGGACGGCCTCGGGCGTGCCCTGCACCGTCACGAGCACGGGCGCCGACAGCCGCTCCCGTGCCGGATGACCGGGCGCGTGCGACTCCGTGCCGACGGTGAACGCAGCCGTGTGCACGGTGGAGTGCCCGTCGTCGTCCCCCGGGGACTCGTCAGCCGGGCCGAAGGCCGACTCCAGGGCCCGTACGACCGTCTGCGCGTCGGCGGCGCTGCCGCCGCTGAGCGTAAGGGTGAGCTGCGTTCCGGACATGGCCGGACCTCCTCCACTGTGGCCACCGCGATTGCACTGCGGGTATCCATCGCGCCGATCGGCCAAACCGCCTGGCCGCGATCTGATCGAATCCCGCTTCGCGGGGAACCCGGTACAGGTAGTCAGGACGCGGAGGCCAGGAGGAACGATGTCGGACACCGACGGCGAGGTCGGTACGCTCGACCGGGGGCGCGAAGAGACCGAGGAGGAGCGGGCCGACCGCAAGTGGGGCGAGCTCATCCAAGAGGTCCGGGTGGCCCAGACGGGGGTGCAGATCCTGTTCGGCTTCCTGCTGACCGTCGTGTTCACCCCGAGGTACGAGCAGTTGGGCGACACGGAGCGCACGATCTACATCATCACCGTCGTGCTGGGCGCCGCCACCACCGGCGCCCTGATCGGACCGGTCGCCCTGCACCGGATCGTCTCGGGCCGCCAGGTGAAACCCCAGGCCGTGCTCTGGGCCTCGCGCCTGACCTTCGTCGGCCTGGTGCTGCTGTTCGCCACCATGACGTCCGCACTGCTGCTGGTCCTGAGGGTGGCCACCCACGACGCGTACGTGCCCTGGCTGGTCGCGGGGATAGTCGCCTGGTACCTGGCCTGCTGGTTGCTGGTGCCGATGTGGACGCGCCACCACTACACGGACTGAGCGCGCAGGGCCGCGAGCTGCCGGTCGTGGAAGCGGCTCAGCAGGAGCAGCGAGACCGTCGCCCCGGTCAGCGCGCATAACCAGTCCCACTGGGCGTCCCACACGTCGCCCTGCGTGGCCAGGAAGTCGCCGGCCGCGGCGCCACCGATCAGGGCCGCGGCCCGTTCGAACATCTCGAAGACCGCACTGAGGGCCAGACAGGCGCACACGGTCAGCGGGGCCGGCCGGCGGCTGCCGCGCAGCGGTGACGTACGGCTCGGCAGCTCCCGCACGAGCACGGCCGGTACGAAGCCCTGCACGAGGTGACCGAGCCGGTCGTACGGGTTGCGGTCGAGACCGAACGTGTCGCGCGCCCAGTCGCCCAGCGGGACCTGCGCGTAGGTGTAGTGGCCGCCCACCATGAGGACGAGTGCGGGCAGGGCCAGCAGACGGCACAGCAGGTTCGTGAGCGGGAAGCGGCGCCAGATCAGGGCGATCACGGGCAGCCCGACCAGGATCCACACCGTCTCCAAAAACGGGGTCGTCAGGTCGTGCGGATGCCGCATCGGGACCGCGAGTCCGACGGCCACCAGCCCGGCGAGCAGCACGGGAAGGTGCCGTCGAGGGGCGTCGGTGACCGCCGGGAGGGTGGGAGAGACGGTGTCGACGGCGGGCGTCGGGGCGCTCCTCGTGGTGGGAGCAACATGGTGCGGGAGCGTTCCGGCCCCGGCATGTACCCGTACTCAGCCCGGGGCGCCCGTGTCACCAGGTGCTACGCGGGGGTGGTGCGTGCTCCGCGCAGCGACGTGATGCACGAGGCGATGGCCTCCTGGAGCTCCTCCAGTTGCTGGACCATGTCGTCCTCGGCGAACTCCTGGACGTCGTCGAAGGTCAGCTCCTCGAACGCCTTCGTCGCCTTCGTCAGGCTGCTGTAGAACTTGGTCCGCCGTTCCTGGACGCGCAGTTCGGGGTCGGCCTCCACCGCCTCGACAACGAGGCTCTTGAGGGTGTCGTAGGCCTCGGTCGCCCACTCGCCGGTGTCCTCGTCCTCGTCGAGCTCGTCGAGGAGGGACAGATGCCGTTCGGCCTCCTGGCGCAGGTCGACGGGCGCTTCGATGGTCTGGCCGGCGGGCGTCCTGACCTGGCCGGACTCGGCGATCTGGCGGACGTATCCGACGCGGTCGGCCGACCGGGACTCGGAGGCCACGGCCTTCTTCAGGTCGTCGGTGCGGACGATGTCGCGCGCCAACTCGGCCTGGAGATCCGGGTCTTCCTTGATCCGGTCGAGCAGCGCGTGCCGGGCGGCGCGGGCGGTCGAGGGGTCGGCCATGATCGCGGCCCGCAGCGCGGTGGGGTTCTCCGCGACCTCGAGCGCCTTGGTCGGCCGGATGCCCTCGGCCTCGGCGGCCTCGGTGATGGCGGTGCCGCGCTCCGAGCCCGCGCTGGAACGGGAGCTGTAGTACGTGAGCCACAGGTCGGCGCCCGGGAGTTCGACCTCCTCGCCCGGGGCCAGCGACTCGAAGTGCGGGACCACACCGTCGTCCGCGGCCCTGTCCCAGGCCTTGTAGTAGCGCATGACCCGTTCGGGCGAGCAGTCGGCGAGCCCGGCGAACTCCCTGGCGGAGACCTTCGGCGTCTCACCGGCGGGCTGACCGCCGGGCCGCACGCTCCGCGCCACCTTCAGCCCGAAGGCCCAGCCCCCGGTCCGCGCGTAGACCCCGAACTCCTGTGCGTCGCGTGCCACGAGCGGGGACACGGCGAGGGAGGGGGCGCCGGGCTCGTCGGGCCCGGCGGACGGCTCGGACCAGTCGGCCCCGTCGAACTCCTCGGAGACGGGCGACACGTGCGACACCTCGGGTGTCTTGGGGGACTCGGGCATCTCCGATGTTTCGGACGGGGCGATGGCTACGGTCACAGGTGACTCTCCCGGGCAGGCTGGACGGATTGCGAAGGTGCAGACAGGCAGCCTATATGCGCGCATTGACAGTGCTTTGACGGACCGGGCCCGACCCGGATCCACGCCTGTCACCGAGTCCGTACGCCCGGTGGTCGACACGTGTACCCGCCCATGGACGGGGACCGCTCACTCTCTGAAGGTATCGAAAAAGGTGTCCAGGGCCTGCCGGTTGGCGGTGTCGTTCCAGTCGGCGGCGGGCGTCGTCCAGCGCAGCGAGTACCCCGTGTTCTCGCCGGTGAGGAAACCCCGGCCGAGCGTACGTGTCCGGGTGCCCTCGAAGTCGGACAGCCACTCCATGTCGGCGGCGCTCCGGCCGCGATAGGTCGTCGCCCGGATCGCGCCGATGCGCTGGAAGCCGATGCCCGCCTGGACAAGGCCGGGTTCGACATCGTCGCGCCACACGGCGACGGGGTCCGGGCGGAGCCGCTCGCTGTACGTGACGGTCAGGGTGCGCGGGTCGTCGTCGGCGCCGAACACGATGCGGTAGGCGACGTTGCCGGGAGAGACGTCTTCGCTCAGCCGTTTCCACCCCTGGGGGAGGGCGACGGAGAACCCCTCCGGGGCGTTGTACACCCGGAACCCGGCCGGCAGTGCGTTGGCGTCGGTGGCGGGGGGAGTGGGGGTGGGCGCGGGGGGCTCGGACGGCGTGGCCGAGGGTGCCGGCGACGCCGGCACGGAGGGGGAGGCGCTGGGCTCGGGGCTCTGGCTGGGGAGGGCGGTGTTCCCGCCGGTGGAGGGGACGGAGGGGGCCGGGGCGGCGGCAGACGGTGTGGTGTCCGCGCCGGACGCGGAGACGTCGAGGCCGGGCAGACTGTCCGTCGTGGCGAGGACCGCGACGGTCGCCGTGACGACGGCCAGGGCCGCACCGGCGAGGGCCATCCTGCCGGTGGCGCGTCCGGTCCGGTTCCGGCCGGCGCGCCGCGCGGCGGCACCGGCGCCGCGCAGCCGGGTGGTGGGCACCGGTTCGTCCGAGGTGTCGGGGTCGTCCCGGATGACGCGGAGCAGGGCATCCCGTGCCACCGGAGCGGTCAGCCGTTCCCGGGCGTTCTTGCGCAGCAGCCCCTGGATGACCTGGGTGAGGGGGCCGGCGCGCACCGGGCTCCGCAACGGCAGCCGGTCGACCGCCTTGAGCGTCGCGTCGGGCCGCCCCCGGTCACGGAACGGCGGCCGTCCCTCCGCCATCGCGTAGAGGAGCGCGCCGAGCGCCCACAGGTCGGCCGACGGCTCGGCGCGCGCGCCGTGGGCCTGTTCAGGCGAGGCGTACGAGGGCGCGCCGACCCGGGACGCGGACGTGGCCCCCGCCAGTCCGAAGCCGGTCACCACGACCGGGCCCTTGTCCGGCACGAACACCTGGCCGGGGCTGAGCTCGGCGTGCACGATGCCCTCGCGGTGCGCGGCCTCCAGGACGTCGAGCACTTCGAGCGCGATGCGCGCCGCCCGCACGTAGTTGAACGTGCCCTGCCGCTCCATGAGTTCGCTGAGAAGCGTGCCGTCGATCCACGCGGCGACCGTCCACAGGGTGCCGAACTCCTCGACGACGTCGATCACGACGCCCACCCGCCCGGGCAGGGCCAGCCCGAGGATCTCGGAGGCGCGCATCACCCGGGCGATGGTCCGGCGCGCGGTCTGCTCCCGGGGGTCGGGCGGGAGCTGGATCTGGGTGAGGACGACAGGGCGCTCGGACGCGGTGTCCTCGCCGTACCAGGAGACCCGGTTCGTTTCGCGATGGACGACATCGAGGAGTCGGTACCTTCCGGCCACCAACTCGTGTGTGGAGACGTGCGCCTTGACCATGGCCATCCCTCGCTGAACCCCCGGCTCTCACCTTTCCCAGTGGTACGAGGGGTGCGACGGGGTCTGTTCAAATATTCCGCAACTCCCGGGCCCGATTCTCCTTTTATTCATCTGCGCCGCGCAGGTGTGCGAAGAATTGGGTGAATTCACTGGACCTGAGGTGGCGGCCTGTACACGATCTCCCCACGTGATCTCCTTCACAGCCCGGGCCGGCCGCCTCGCCCTCAGGGCACCGGAGGCCGGCGGTGTCATCGTGCGGCCTCCGTGTCCGTGTCGAGGCCGAGTTCGGTCCGCGCCCGCGCCACCATCGTGCGGGCGTGCCGCAGCCCGATGCGCTCCAGCTCGCGGGCCAGAGCGGTCAGTTCGGCGGCCGTCTCGGTGCGGTCGCGGCCGAGGCGGGCCAGGGACTTGGCCAGCCCGAGGCGGGACAACGCCTCGCCGCGGAGCTCGCTCATGGCGCGGAACTCCGCCAGCGCCCGCGTGTACAGGCCGCGCGCCTCGGTGTAACGCCCGGCGCGGTAGAAGACGTTGCCGCGCATCTTGTGGTTGTAGGCCAGCGCGCTCGACAGGTTCATCGCCGTGCAGGTCTCCTCCGCCTCCGAAAGCAGGGCGAGGGCGCGCTCAGTGTCGCCGTCACGCACGGACACGATGTCGGCGAGACCGCGCAACGCCCAGGCGTGCCCTCGCCGGTCGTCGGCCCGCGCGGCGATCCCGGCCGCCTCCTCGAACATCGCGTACGCGCTGTCGTACGAGCCGGTGTTGCGCTGCATCTGCGCGATGCCCTCCAGTGCCCACACCGTGTGCCGCGCCTCGCCGCGCTCGCGCGCCTCGGCGAGCAGCTGCTCGTGGAGCCGCCCGACCGCCTCGTAGTCGCCCTCTATACGGCCGGTCTCGGCCAGTCCGGCGAGCGAGTAGCTGCGTACGAGCCTGTCGCCGCCGCGCTCGCCGAGTTCGGCGGAGAGTTCCAGCAGTCGCTTGGCCAGCGCGAACGCGCCCCGCTGCCGGGCCAGCGTGCCGCCGCTCCACAGCGCCCACGCCATCGCCGCCGTGTCCCCGGCCGCCCGGGCCGCGCGGTAACTCGCCTTCCAGGCCCGGTCGGCGTCGCTCACCTGCCCGAGCCGCCGGTGTGCCTCCGCGACCGCGAGCCCGGAGCGGGCGGCTTCGTCCGGTCGCCCGGCCCGCTCGGCCGCCGCCAACTGCGCGGTGCCCGCGGCGAGTACGTCGACGAGGGAGGAGTTCACCGAGAGGCCGGTGAGTGCGCCCTGGTACTCCGGTGCGAATGCCTTGCCGTACATGCATCCCTTTCGGTATACGCTCAGCGTATACATGGTGTGTATAGTGCGCCGAAATTTCGCCCCGGCCGGTCGGGCCGGGGCGAAACCGTGCGGTCGTCGGTCAAGACGGCGGCGACGGCGGTGAGGTTGCCTGTGCGGCGCACATCACGTCCGGGACGCGGCTGGCAAGTGACGTCAGTGCTGCTGGGGCTTCTGCGGAGTCGCCTCGCTCGGCCGTACGACGACGAACCCCTCACCCTGGAGCATCAGTTGGGCGGCTTCCCCGGAGCCGCCGCGGATCATCGAGCCGAAGGACTGTGAACGGTGCAGCGACGTCTGGAGGTTGGCCGTCCACCCCACGACCGCGTCCGTGTCGACGTACACCGGATACTGCGGCGACACCGGAATCACCAGCGGACTGCCCTCGCACACCAGCCCCAGCCGCCCCTGCCCGGTGAAGACGCTGTTGAACAGCCCGCCGCCGCTGATCCCCGCCCCCTTCACGGTCTTGATCTCGTACGTCAGGGACGCGTCGAAACACAGCACGTTGCGGCCGTTGACCGTGAAGACGTCACCCGGGTCGATCTCGACGATGAAACAGCTCTGCGCCTCGTGCGCGAACCATGCCTCGCCCTGCCCGCGCACCGCCA
Source organism: Streptomyces sp. ADMS (assembly GCF_033441795.1). NCBI lineage: Bacteria > Bacillati > Actinomycetota > Actinomycetes > Kitasatosporales > Streptomycetaceae > Streptomyces > Streptomyces sp. ADMS. The sequence goes on from NZ_JAVFVX010000012.1 coordinate 106,752, forward strand.
TCAGGGGCAGTCCCTCACCCGTGACCGCGCGCTTCAGCATGCCGCCGACGCCCTGCCCCTTGCGCTCGAACTGGAGATTGCCGCGGAAGGCGATCATCGCGCCCTGCCGGGCGAACATCTCGCCGTTGACCGCGTACTTGATGGACTTGGCGTTCTCGGCGGTCATACCGGGCGCTGTGGCCGGCTGCACCATGTACTGACTGGAAAAAAGATCACCCTTCATGCGGGCATCGTGTCCCGGAGCGTGCCGTTCCGCCAGGAGAACGCGCGGAGTATCTCCTTCCGTGTGCAGAACGGGACACGGAAAGCAGGGGCCAAGTGGCGGGAATCGCAATGCGTCTGGCGAAAGGAGGCCGGAAGGGCGCCCTTGCGCAGCGGACGATCCCCTGTCGGCGGAGCGGTGACGCTACGTTGTACGACAGGGCCAACCACGGTTCCTGGCAAGGAGGTTGCCCGGTGACGCAGGACTCGTCCGGCCACGGCACACAGACGCCGGAGAAGATCGACACGACGGTGCCGCACTCGGCCCGCATCTGGAACTACTGGCTCGGCGGCAAGGACAACTATCCGGTCGACCACGAAGCGGGCGAGGCCTTCCGCGACATCTTCCCCGGCATCACCGACCTCGCCCGGGACTCCCGCGCCTTCCTCGGCCGCGCCGTGCGCCATCTGGCCGGCGAGGCCGGGATCCGGCAGTTCCTCGACATCGGCACGGGCCTGCCCACGGCGGACAACACCCACGAGATCGCCCAGCGTGTGGCCCCCGACGCCCGCATCGTCTACGTGGACAACGACCCCCTCGTCCTCACCCATGCCGAGGCCCTGCTCACGAGCGCTCCCGAGGGCGTGACCGACTACATCGACGCCGATCTGCACGATCCCGACGCCGTCCTGCGGGAAGCGGCGCGGACCCTCGACCTCACCCGGCCGGTCGCACTCACGATGATGCAGGTCAGTGGATACATCGCCGACTACGACGAGGCGCGGTCCATCGTCCGTGCGCTGATGGACGCGCTCCCGCCTGGCAGTTTCTTCGCGTTCAACGACAGCGTGGACACCAACAGGGCCAACGCCGAGGCCACCCGGCTCTACAACGCGAGCGGCGCGGCTCCCTACTGCCTGAGGAGCCCGCGGCAACTCACCGGCTTCTTCGAAGGCCTGGAGCTGCTGGCCCCCGGTGTCGTCCCCATCACCGACTGGCGCCCCGGTCCCGAGGCGGCGGCCGCCGCCGGGGACGTGATAGCGCTGGGCGGTGTCGCCCGCAAGCCGTAGGCAGCCCGGGCTCGCGCCGAGGGGGTGTTCAGGCGCCGAAGAGCTGGGTCCAGTACGTGCCCGCCCTGCCGCCCCCCGCGAAACCGATGCCTATGTGCGTGAACTCCCGTTTGAGAATGTTGGCACGGTGCCCGGGGCTGTTCATCCACCCCTCCACGACCTCGGCGGAGGAGCGCTGCCCGCACGCGATGTTCTCGCCGATCGTCCGCCGGGTGGACCCCGCCGCGGCGGCCCGGTCCCACGGCTGGCTGCCGTCGGGCCCGGTGTGCGAATAGAACGCGCGGACCACCATGTCCGTACTGTGCGCCTGCGCGGCACGGGTGAGCAGAGTGTCGTACGCCAGCGGCGGCAGCCCGGCTTGGGCCCGCTCCCGGTTGGTGAGGTCTGTGACCTCGGCGGCCGTCCGCTCCAGGTCTCCGGGCATGAGGGGCCGGGCCCAGAGCGCGGTCCAGTAGGTGTCACCCGTGCGGGACCCGGCGACGTGTGCCAGGCCGGCCTGGGTGAACGCCGGGTCGTGCAGGGTGCGTCGGGCCTGCTCCGTGCGCAGGCAGTAGTCGACGAACTCCTCGGGCGTACGCGGCCCGGAGACCAGGTGCTCGCCGACGGTCAGATACGTGTATCCGGCGGCGGTGACGCGCTGGTGGACGGAGGTGCCGTCCCGGCTCTCGGTACCGAGCCGGCCCGCCGCGGCCATGTCGGCGGCGTGCGCCTGCGCGGCGGCGCGGAGCCGCTCGTCGAGGGTGACGGGTGGGGAGCCGGCAGCGGCACGGGCGGAGTTGACGAGGGCGAGGAACCCGTCGGCGGGGGAGAGCGAGCCCGGGGTGCCGGCGGGGGCGATCCGGGGCGTCGAAACCGGCCGCGCGCCCGGCACAGGCGCGGCGGCCGGGGGAACAGACCCGGCAGCGCCGGCTGGTGACGGGGCGCCTGCCGACCGGGACCGACGGGAAGCGGCCTCCGACAGGCGAGAGGCCGCGCCCGACAGCCGGGAGGCGGCGTCGGACCAGCGGGACGGTGTACGGAGGGGCACACCTGCCGCGGGCGCCGGGAACGGTGAGGCGGACCCCGCCGGGGCAGAGGGGGCCTCGTCGGCGACATCCACCCCGAAGTCCCGGGCGAGGCCCGCCAGCCCGTCCGCGTACCCCTGGCCCAGCGCGCGCAGCTTCCAGCCGGTACCCCGCCGGTACAGCTCCGCGAGCAGCAGTACCGTCTCCCGCTGCGGGCGCGCCGGCGTGAACCGGGCGAGCGGGCGTCCACCGGGGCCGGTGACCTGGAGTGTGGGCGCGGGCAGCCCGCCCAGCGCCGTCCCCGGGTCGGCGGCGCTGACGACCACCGTGACGCGGGTGGCCCCGGGGCGCAGACCCGCCGGGTCGACGGTGAGAGTGTCGCCGTGCAGCCGGGCTCCCGGTGCCGACGGCTGGTTGTAGAACACGAAGTCGGCGTCGCCGCCGACCTTGCCGCCGTCGTCCGTCACGAGCGCGCTCACGTCGAAGGGGCCGGGCACCCGGAGCGTGAGGGTGCCGCCCGGAAGGGGCGTGTTGCCCCCGGGGACCAACTCGCTCATCGCGCCTGCCCTGGGGTCGTCGTTCGTGCCCCCATGGGGGCGTTGCCCCTGTAACGCCCGGCCGGGGCGTCGCGGTTCCCCGGCCGACCACGACCGACCGGGGAAGGGGTCCGGCTACGACTCCCGTACGCGCACCAGATGCACGGCCGTGCTGGACCAGTCGCCGGGCGCGAGGTCGAGCCGCATCCCGTACTCGCCGAGCACGTTCGCGTGGTGGACGGCACCCGTGCGCGCGTCCCGGTACCGGGCGCCGGGCGTGAGGCCCCGCAGCCGCACGGGAATCCGCGGGAGACCGTGCCGGGGGCCGTACCGGAAGCCCAGCACCAGGGCCTCGGCCGCGTCCTCGCCGACGTACTGCACCACCGTCGGCTCCTCCCCGAGTGGACCCGACAGCCGGTACAGCTCACCCTGCTGCACCAGATGCCGTACCTTCTTGTACTCGGCCACCAGCGCCGCTCCCTCCGCGAGTTCCTCCTCGGACCAGCGCGTGAGGTCACCGCCGATGCCGAGCAGCCCGCACATCGCCGCATGGAAGCGGAACCGCAGCGGCACCGAACGAGCCGTGAGCTGATTGGGCACGTCGGTCACCCACGCGGACATGGCACGCGCCGGATACACCTGCCCGAACCCGTGCTGGATCACCAGCCGGTCCACGGCGTCGGTGTTGTCGGACGTCCACGCCTGGTCCGTACGGGAGAGGATGCCCAGGTCGATCCGGCCGCCGCCCCCACTGCAGGTCTCCACGCGCAGCCCGGGACGGTCGGCGCGCAGCCGGTCGATGACGTCGTACAGATTCGCCCCGTACCGCGTCCACAGCCGGTCGTTGCCGTCCGGCTGCCCCGGCCAGCCCGACTCGCCGAACGCACGGTTCATGTCCCACTTGAGGAAGTCGACCCCGTGGTCCCCGACCAGCCGGGTCAGCCAGCCGTACGCCCACTCGGCCACCTCGTCCCGCGCGAAGTTCAGGACGAGCTGGTTGCGCATCTCGGTGCGGGCCCGGCCGGGTACGTGCAGCACCCAGTCGGGGTGCTCCCGGTACAGGGCACTGTCCGGATTGACCATCTCCGGCTCGACCCAGATCCCGAACCGCATCCCGAGCCGGTGCACGGAGTCGGCCAGCGGGCCGAGCCCCTCGGGGAACCGCTCCGGAGTGGGCGTCCAGTCGCCCAGTCCGGCCCGGTCGCTGCGCCGCGCCCCGAACCAGCCGTCGTCGACGACATACAGCTCCACCCCGAGCAGGGCGGCCCGCTCGGCCAGCGCCTTCTGGCTCGCCTCGTCGACATCGAACCCGGTGGCCTCCCACGAGTTGTAGAGCACCGGTGCCAACTCCCGTGCCCGGGGCAGCACATGCGTCGTCGTGTACGTGTGCCAGGCACGGCTCGCCGCCCCGAACCCGCCGTCCGTGCACAGCCCGGCGAACACCGGCGTGGCGAACTCCTCACCCGGCGCGAGCGGAACGCTCGTACCCTCGTGGCCCACGCCCCCGGTGAACCCGGCCAGCCCGTCGGGCGTGCGCTGCGCGGTGACACGCCAACTCCCGCTCCAGGCGAGGGCCGCGCTCCACACCCGGCCGTGCTCCTCGGTCGCCTCACCCGAGTCGAGCATCACCCACGGGTTGGCGTGATGGCTGGTGATCCCGCGCCGGCTGGTCAGCACCGTCTCGCCGAACGGCAGGGTGTCGCGGCGCAGTTGACTCTCGGCCGACCACTGGCCGGTGACATGGCTGAGCCGGTAGTCGCGCAGCGGCGGCAGCGTCCAGGCGGCGGAATCGGCGCGCAGCAGGTCGACGTGCTCGTCACCGGCGTTGCGCACCACGGTCCGGCGCTCGATGACGTCCGTGTCGGCGCGGACCGTGTAGTGCAGCGCGACGTCCAGGGGACAGAGACGGTCGCGGAACTCCAGCACCAACTCGCTCGCCCCGGGCGCCGGTTCGAGGACACGGTGGCCGGTCGGCACCCATTCGAAGCCACGGGAGGAGTCCGCGTACCGGATCTGGAGCGAGGGCGGGCCGTACCGTGTGCCGCCGTCGACAGGGAGTTCCTCGCCCACCGGAGGCCGTCCCTCGAAGCTGCTCGCCGTGTCCTGCGCCGGAGCGGCGAGCGCGCCCGCCTCCGCCAGGGTCAGCCGGGGCCCCCACGCGAGATGACAGGGCACGCCGCTCTCGTCGATCCGCAGCGCGTACGAGGTGTGCGGGGTGGTCAGCAGCCAGACCCCGGTGTCCGGGGCGTGGGAGATCAGCGGCATGGTGCCTCACGTTCGTGGTACTGGCGTTACCCGGCGAAGCCAAGCGTGGCCATGGATCATGTGTCAATAGGGTGTCTGGATCGGCCTTTCGCAAGTCTAGATGCGGGTAGGGCGGTGGTTCGGCTCATCAGGGCTTCTTTCATTGACAGGGGAAAATAAGCGACCTAGGTTCCGGGCCATGCCCCCGACCTTCCGTGCCGAGGTGTTTCCGGCCCACACTCCGGCCGCCTCGCAGATCTTCACCACGGTCCTGTCCCACGGCCCGCTCACCCGCACCGACGCGGCCCGGCGGGCCGGGCTGTCCGCCGCCGCCGTCACGAAGGCGGTCCGCCCGCTGATCGAGGCCGGCTATCTGGTCGAGGACACGGACGACGAGACGCGCCCCGCCTCCGGACGTCCCGCCCTGGGACGGCCCGCGAACCTGGTACGTGTCGACGCCGGCCGGGCACTGTTCATCGGCATCAAGATCACCGGGGACGGGATCTTCGGTGTGCTCACCGACCTGTGCTGCCGGATCCGCGTCGCCCGGCACGTCCCGGTGCCCGCCCGCGCCCCCAGGGCGGTGCTGGCCTCGGTCGCCGAGCTGGTACGGGAGCTGCTCACCGAGGCGGACGGCTTCGGGGTGCCGGTACGGGGCTGCGGCATCGCCGTCGCCGGGGAGGTCGACAGCGCCGAAGGAGCCGTACGCTACTCGCCGTTCCTGGAGTGGCGCGACGTGCCGCTCGCCGAACTCGCCGCCATGACCACGGGGCTGCCCGTCACGGTGGACAACGACGTGCGTGCGCTCACCGTCGCCGAGCAGTGGTTCGGCGCCGGGGCGGGGCTGTCCGACTTCGCGGTGGTGACCGTCGGCGCGGGCATCGGCTGCGGGCTCGTGGTCCACGGGCGGGTGGTCGCGGGCGCGCACGGGGTGTCCGGTGAGATCGGGCACGTCGTCGTCGACCCGGCGGGCCCGCCCTGCCACTGCGGCAAGCGCGGCTGCCTGCAGGCGCTCGCGGGGGACGCGGAGATCGTCGCCAGGGTCCGCGAGGTCACGGGTACCGGGATCAGCGACAGCGCCGAGGCCGTCGCGCTGGCCCACGCCGGCCACCCCGGAGTGCGGGAGGTGTACGCGCGGGCCGGTGAGGCGATCGGCCGGGGCATCGCCACCGTGGCCAACCTGCTCGGCCCCGAGCGCGTGATCATCTCCGGCGAGGGGCTGGCCGCGTACGATCTGTTCGCCGAGCAGATCCGCGGCGCGTTCACCGCCACCGCCTTCGGCTCCGCGGCCCGGTGCGATCTGGTGACCCGGCCGCTGCCCTTCGAGGAGTGGGCGCGCGGGGCGGCGGCGACGGCGATCCGGTCCTTCATCAGGGCGGACCAGTAGCAGCGCGTCTGCTGGGCTTCGCAGTCAGCCCGAACCAGGCCCCGGCCCCGCCTCGGTCTCTGTCGCCGCGCCCGCAGGGATCAGTCCCTCCCGGTAGGCGACCGCCACCGCCTCCCCCCGGCTCGTGGCGCCCAGCTTGGCCAGGATGTTGGAGACGTGGACGCTCGCCGTCTTGCCGCTGATGAACAGGTCCTCGCCGATGCGGCGATTGCTGTGACCGAGGGCGAGCAGCTGCAGGACCTCCTGTTCACGGGCGGTCAGGAGTGCCGGGGCAGCGCGGGAATCCTCGGTGGGAGCGGGGTCCGAGAGCCGACCGCGCCGGATGAGCGCGTCCAGGTCCTGGAGCAGAGGTGCGGCGCCCAGGCGCAGTGCCGTCTCGCGGGCCGCGCGGGCCTGTACGGCAGCTTCCTCGCGGCGGCCGTCCGCCAACAGGGCTTCGGCCAACCGCCTTCGGCAGCGCGCCTGTTCGTAGACCTCGCCGAAGCCGAACGCCGCGACCGCCCGCTCCCACGCCTCGGCATCGGGACCGGCCGTCGCCCGAGTCCACTCCGCCTCGGCACGAGCCAGCCAGGCCAGTCCTTCCGGGCCCTGCGGGGTGCCGTCGCGGCCCTTCGCGGCCCGGGCACGGGCCAGTGCCAGCAGTTCGGTCGCCGTCTGCGTCCAGCGGAGCGTCCCCGCCTCGTCGCCGGATCGGCGAAGGCGGGTGGCCGTGTCGGCGACGGCGGCAAGGGCGAGGGCGGCAAGCCGCACCGCGATCTCCGGAAGCGCCCCGGCATCGTCGGTGAGCGACTTCACCGTGCCGTACACGCGCTCCACGGCCACCTCGGGCTCTCCTGCCAGGGCGGCGGCGTCCGTGAGCACGATGCCCGCGACCAGCGTGGACATCCAGTCGAACGGCCCGTCGAGGAGGGCCCGGGCGCGGTCGGCGGCGCCCATGTCACCGCGTGCCAGAGCCACGTACAGCGAAGGCCCCGACACATAACCGGCAGTCGCGGGGAGCACCTCGGTGTCGGCCGGAGCCGTCCGGGCGCACTCGTCCCACCGGCCCAGCGTGTACAGGACCAAGGACTGCAGGTAGCGCATCTCCCGGGGGTACGGCGAGGAGAGGAGGCCCGCGCGCCGGGCACGGTCCAGGCCCTCGGAGAGCCACGGCAGGCACTCCTCCGGCAGACCGGACTCGAAGCAGCCGATCGCGAGATTGAACAGCGCGCGCATCTCCACCGGCGAACTGCCCGCCCGCCGGGCCAGTTCACGGGCCTCCCGGAGCCGCTCGCGGGCCTTGGGAGTGCGACGGCCCCCTGCTTCGAGACCGGCCACGGAGATCATGAGGTCGGCCAGCGCGTCGAGGGCCTGAAGCTCCTCGGCGACGGAGAGGGCCTGCCGGGCCACCCGGAGCGCGGTGTCGTTGTCGCCCATCTGCCGCGCCGCCATGACATGGGTGGCCGCCGCCCACACCCATGTCCGCGAGGGAGGCTCGGCCGGGATCAGGTCGAGCGCCTCCTTGCTGTAGGCGAACGCGGCCGACAGGTGGTCGATGTCCATGAGGTTGTCGGCGAGCGTGTAGCGGACGCGGGCCGCGAGTTCGGCATCCGTGTCCCGGCCGACCCCGGCGAGCGCCGCCCGGGTGAGCGACACCGCGCGGTGCGACTCCCCGGCGTGTGCCGCCGCGGCGGAAGCCCGCAGCGTCAGCGTCACCGTGTCCAGGCCCTCGCCCGTGGGACGGGCGCCCGCCTCCACCGCCGGCCACATGTCGATGACGGCCTCCAGATGCCGCAGCTCCTCCGCGGGCGCGCCGACGCGATCGGCGTGATCGGCGGCCTCCAGCGAGGCCGTGAGCGCCTCGGCCAGGTCGTGGCTCTCCCGGTAGTGGTGGGCGCGCTCCGCCGCGGTCTCGGCGGTGCGGCCCCGCCCGGCCAGCAGCCGCGCGAACGCCCCGTGCAGCCGCGACCGCTCGCCCGGCAACAGGTCGGCGTACACGGCCTCGCGGGCGAGAGCGTGCCGGAAGGAGTACGTGTCGCCCTCCCCGGCGACGAGGAGCTGCCGTCCGACCGCCTCGCGCAGCGCTGACTCCAGTTCGTCCTCCGGAAGCCGGACGGCGTCGCTCAGCAGATCGTGCTCGACGCGCCGCCCGGCGACGGCGGCCGTCCGCAGCACCTGCTGGGCGGTGTCGGACAGTTGCTCGAAGCGGATGAGGAGAACGTCGGCGAGCCCGCTGGGGACACCGCCCGACTCCGCGTCGGTGGCCGCGAGGAGCTCCTCCGCGTAGAAGGCGTTGCCCTCGGCCCGCTCGACGATCCGGCGCACGGTCGTGTCGGGCAGCGGCCCCTCGCCCAGGGTTCGCACCAGCCGGGCCACCTCGGCGTCGGCCATCGGCCGCAGCTCCAGCCGCTCGACGGCCGGCAGTCGCACCAGTTCCGCAAGGAGCGGGCGCAGCGGATGGCGGCGATGGAGGTCGTCCGCGCGGTACGACGCGAACACCGCGAGCCGGTGGCCGGGCGCGCCGACCGTGGGCCCCTGGAGCACGCCCCGGCTGAGCAGGAACCGCAGCAGATCGCGGGACGACTGGTCCGCCCAGTGCAGGTCCTCCAGCACGAGCAGCAGTGGAGCGGCCTCGGTGACCTCGGTCAGCAGCCCGGCCATGCCTTCGAACAGCCGCAGCCGCCCACCGGCGTCCCGCACCCCCTCCTCCGCCCCGCCACCGAGCAGCCGCCCGACCACGGGATGCTGGGCGAGCGCCCCCGCGAACCGCTCGTCGGCGGCCAGCACCCCCAGGATCTCGGTGAACGGCAGATACGGCAGACCGACGTCACCGAGATCGACACAGTGCCCCGTGAGCACGGTCATCCCCCGGTCGGAGGCCCACCCGGCGGCCTCCGCGAGCACCCGCGTCTTGCCCACGCCGGCGTCCCCGGCGATGAGCACGGCACGGGCCTCACCAGCACGGGCACGGTCCAGCACACCGGCGAGACGGGCCAGCTCGTCGTCGCGGCCGATGAGGGGAGTGTTGAACAGGTTCTGCGGCACGAACGAATCCTGACATGCACCACCGACAGGCCTGGCAGGCCAGGGCTCAGCGCAGCGTCTCCGCCCAGTTCCCCGGCACGCGCCCCGCCGGCCCCGGGGCCGGCGGGGCGGCCGGATGGCAGGCCGGGGGAGCCAGGACCGGACCGGACTCGGACAGTTCTGACGTCTCGAAGTTCCAGAACCAGGACTCGCCCGGCTCGTAACTGTGGATCACCGGATGGCCGGTGTTCCGGAAGTGGCCGGTGGCGTGCTTGGCGGGCGAGTCGTCGCAGCAGCCGATGTGACCGCACTGGGCACAGCGCCGCAGATGGGACCGCCACCCGCCGGCCGCGTCGCACTCGACGCATCCGGCCCCGCTGGGCGGGACGCTGGGGTCGATTCCGGTGTCCTTGGTCATGACGGCTCCTTGGCCGGGGCGGAATCCACGGCAGTGTCGGGGTCGGGGGCGGAGGTGAGAGGGAGCAGTACCTGGAAGCGGGTGTCGCCGGGTACGGACTCGACCTTCAGGTCGCCGTGGTGTTGTCGACGACGATCCGCCAGGAGATGTCGAGCCCCAGCCCCGTGCCCTCGCCCACCGGCTTCGTGGTGAAGAACGGGTCGAAGATCCGGCCGCGGATCTCCGCCGGCACCCCCGGGCCCGTGTCGCGGAACTCCACCAGCAGCCGGTCGTGCACCAGCGCCGTCCGTACGGCCAACGTCCCTTCCCCGCCCGCGCTGTTCATGGCGGAGACCGCGTTGTCGATCAGGTTGGTCCACACATGGTTCAGCTCGGCGGGGTAGGCCGGAATCCTCGGCAGCGAACGGTCGTACTCCTTCACGACCTTGACGAGCGAACCGATCTTGCCCGACAGCATCAGCAGTGTGCTGTCGATTGAGCAGCACACGCCGCGCGCCCGGATGGACGTCCAGGGCCTGTTCGAGGAACTCGATGCCGTTCATCTGCGGCATCCGGTAGTCGGCCAGGATCACCGCCACCAGATCGCCGCGCAGCTTCGGCTCCCGCAGCGCGTCCAGCGCGGACTCACCGGACTCCGCGCGCACGATCCGGTACGACTCGCCGTGGCGCCGCCGCAGGTCTCGGGCGACGGCCCGGGAGACCCCGGGGTCGTCGTCCACGGTCGTGATGACGGTCCGCGCTGCGTCCGCGGCCCTGGCCATACGTCTCCCACCCGAGCGGCCGGAATCACGGGCGGCGTCAGCACGGTGCCGCGCCGCCTTCGACCCATCGTATGTTCGAAGGCCGCGCCTCACTCCGGTCAGCGCTGCAGAGCGCCGAGCACGCAGAACTCGTTGCCCTCCGGGTCCACAAGAGTGGTCCAGGACTGCTCACCCTGACCGATGTCCACATGACGCGCTCCGAGGGCCAGCAGACGGTCGACCTCGGCCTGCCGGTCGTCCGGCCGGAAATCGAGGTGCAGCCGGTTCTTGACGGACTTGGCCTCCGGGACACGTACGAAGAGCAGACCGGGCATCCGGTCCGGCGCCGGCCGGATCTCGTACTCCTCGGGGGAGTCGTCGACGACCGCCCAGCCGAGCGCATCGGCCCACCAGCGCCCCAGCGCCGCCGGGTCCGCCGCGTTCACGATCACTTGTTCCCATTCCAAGGTCATGCGTGCAGGGTAGTGAAGACTGGGACCGGTAAGTATTTATGATCACGACACGGAGGGAACCGTATGACGCGCCCGATCACGGCAGGGGTCGACGGAACGCCCGAGAGCCATGCAGCGCTGTCCTGGGCGGCCAGGGAGGCCGTACGCCGGAATCTCGCGCTGCGTGTGGTGCACGCCTGGCAGGTGGTGCCGGACCAGGCATTCGGGGCCTCGGCCCGGGAGACCCACGACGAGTGGGTGCGCGACGGCGTGGACGAGGCCGCGCGGGCCGTCGTCGGACGGCATCCGGAGCTGGACGTGACCGTCGACGTGGTCGAGGGCAGTGCGACGCACTCGCTCGCCGAGGCCGCGGCACAGGCCGAGATGCTGGTGCTCGGCTCCCGTGGGCACGGGGCTGTCCTCGGGTTCCTGCTCGGGTCCGTCGGGCAGCACGTGATCGCCGAGTCCGCGCGGCCCGTCGTCCTCGTGCGCGCGGAGGACAGCGTCTCCGGCGAGGTCGGCGGGCGCGAGGTCGTCGTGGGCCAGCAGGGCGACCCGGAGGAGAGCGCGCCGGCCCTGCGGTTCGCGTTCGAGGCCGCGGCGGCTCGCGGCGCCGCCGTCCGCGCCGTCCGTGTGTGGAGCCTGCCGCCGCTGTTCGCGTACAGCCCGGGCTCGCTGAAGCTCCTCGACGACGCCGGGGGCATGGAACCGTACGAGAAGAACGCGCTCGCCGCCGCGCTGGAACCATGGCGCGAGCGCTTCCCCGACGTGCCCGTCACACCGCACGTGGAGATGGGCAGCGCGGGGGAGGTGCTGCTGTCGGTGGCCGGGCGGGCACAGCTCCTGGTCGTCGGGCGGCGCGCACGCCGCTCGGCCGTGGGCGCGCGGATCGGGTCGGTCGCCCACGGCGTACTGCACCACGCGCACTGCCCGGTGGCCGTGGTCCCGCACGAGTGACTCAGGCGGGCGGCGCCGCCTCCTCTGTCGGCAGGGGCAGCGCCTGGCGGGCCTTGGGCAGGATGTTGGCGATGTAGTCCTGGACCGCCGTGTCCAGGCCGATGTCGTGCTGGGCCCGCTCGGAGAGGAACCAGCGGTGCTCCAGGAGCTGGTGGTAGATCTCGGCGGAGTCCACGTTCCCGCGCAGCTCGCGCGGTACCTCCCGCACCGTCGGCCGGAACACCTCCCGCACCCAGCGGTGCGCGAGCACCTCGGGGCGGGCGCCGAGAGGGTCGCCCGGGTCGTAGTCGTCCTGGGTGGCCATCCAGCTCTCCAGGTCAGTGAGGAGCCGCCGCGCCTGGTTCTCCTCGGTGTCCAGGCCGGTCAGCCGCAGCAGCTGCCGCTGGTGGTGCCCCGCGTCGACGACCTTCGGTACGAAGGTCACCGTGTCACCGTTCGAGGAGTGCTCGATCTGCATCTCGGCGACGTCGAAGCCGAGTTCGTTGAGGCGCCGGATGCGGCGCTCGATGTAGTGGTACTTGCCCGCCGGGTAGACGGAGGTGCGGGTCAGCTCCTGCCACAGACGCTGGTAGCGGGCGCAGATCTCCATGCCGAACTCGATGGGGTCCACGGAGGGGTGCAGCGCCCCGGACGCCTCCAGGTCCAGCAGCTCACCGCTGATGTTCACCCGGGCCAGGTCGAGGTCGTACTCGCGCTGCCCGTCGCTGAGCTGCGGGTGCAGATCGCCCGTCTCGGCGTCGACCAGGTAGGCGGCGTACGCGCCCGCGTCGCGCCGGAAGAGGGTGTTGGACAGGGAGCAGTCGCCCCAGGCGAACCCGGCGAGGTGGAGCCGGACCAGCAGGACCGCCAGTGCGTCCATCAGACGGTGCATGGTGGCCGGGCGCATCGTCGTCTCGAACATCGAGCGGTACGGCATCGAGCCGCCGAGGTGCCGGGTGACCAGCACCGGCTCCAGGGCGCCGCCGTCGTCGTCGGCGCGCCCGGTGACCACCGCCAGCGGGTCGACGGCGGGGATGCCGAGCCGGTCCAGGTCCCGCAGCAGCTCGTACTCGCGCAGGGCGGGGCGTTCCGCCAGCTCCTTGACGGCGATAACCTCGTCGCCGGCGCGTGCATAGCGCACGACGTGCCGGGAGATACCGCGCGGCAGCGGTACGAGGTAGTGGTCGGGCCACTCCTCCAGGGGGAGGTGCCACGGCAGTTCGAGCAGGAGTACGGGGTGCTCGGGGTTGGTGGCGCTGATCTGCAATGCCATGGCTAGACCGTTCTCGTTCGTGCTCGTTCCGCGGTTGATCGTCACCTCACTCTAGAGCGCCACCTCACCGTGCCCGCTCCCGCGCCTGGCGGGCCGCCTCCCGCCCAGTTGGTGTTGCTTCCGTGTGCGAGCTGAATGCCATCGGCGACTTGCCGGACGTCTGCCCGCATGATCTTCCCGTTCTGCAGTCCGCTGCCGGATGACACACAGCAAAGCAGACGGGGGTGGAGTGGATCACGACGGGGCGGGCCGCTCTGGGCCTCACTGCACCCCGTGCGGCCGGAACTGGACGCTGATCCGCGGACCCGTGGCCCGCGCGCTCTTGGGTACGGCGTGCTCCCAGGTCCGCTGACAGGAGCCGCCCATCACGATCAGGTCCCCGTGCCCCAGCGGACGCCGTAGTGTCTCGCCGCCGCGCGCGGGCCGCAGCAGCAGGTCGCGAGGCGCGCCCACGGAGAGGATCGCGACCATGGTGTCCTCGCGCGCACCGCGCCCGGTCCGGTCGCCGTGCCAGGCGACGCTGTCCCGTCCGTCCCGGTAGTAACAGAGCCCGGCCGTGGTGAACGGTTCTCCGAGCTCGGCGGCGTAGTGCGCGCAGAGCGCGTCACGCGCCCCGGTCAGCACCGGGTGCGGCAGCGCGTCCCCGGCGCCGTAGAAGGCCAGCAGCCGGGGTACGTCCACGACGTGGTCGTACATCTTCCGGCGCTCGGCGTGCCACGGGACGCCGGCCGCCAGTTGTTCGAACAGGGCGTCGGCCCCGTGGAGCCAGCCGGGCAGTTCGTCGATCCAGGCGCCATGACCCAGCGGCGTGCGGCGCAGCCCGGCCAGCGCCCCGAGCCGGAGCTCGTCGCTCTGGTCGAAGAGTGAGCCCTGGAGATGTGCGGTCATGGCACCAGCGTACTTCTGAATTCGAATCTCTGTTCCTATTTGGGAGGCGGTGAAATCTCCCCGCGCCGACCCCTTTGGATGCATCGACGTATCGGATACATTCCCGTATCGAAAGGAGGTCCGGACATGGCGGTAGAGGGAACGGCGGGGCGGGTGACCAAGCGGCGCGTGCGGACGCGGGCCAATCTGCTGGAGGCCGCGTTCGCGGTGTTCGCCGCGAAGGGGTTCGGGCGGGTCTCCATCGAGGAGGTCTGTGAGGCCGCCGGCTACAGCAGAGGCGCCTTCTACTCGAACTTCGACAGCCTGGACGAACTGTTCTTCGCCCTCTACGGGGAGCGCGCCGGTCTGATCGCCGAGCAGGTAGCGGGTGCGCTGGCCCAGGACGGCCCGGACCTCGACGTGCCCGCCGCCGTCGACCGGGTCACCGACGTACTGCTGCTCGACCTGGACTGGCTGCTGGTCAAGACCGACTTCCTGGTCCACGCGGCCCGGGCCCCCGCCGTCGCACAGACCCTCCTGGAGCACCGCGAGCGGCTGCGACGGGCCGTCGCGGACCGGCTCGCCCGGGCCACCGAACACACCGATCTGCCCGCCGTACTCGGCGACGCCGAGGGCGCCGCCCACGCGGTGATCGCCGCGTACGACGGGGTCACGACCCAACTGCTGCTGGACAAGGACGTCGAGCACGCACGCGCGTGGCTCAAGCAGCTGCTCACCGCACTGCTCACCCACGGCAGCGACAACCCGGCCGCGCGCAGCGGCGGATGAGAAAGGGAACGGTCGCCATGGATGCGGACGTCATCGTCGTCGGAGCCGGCCTCGCCGGCCTGGTCGCGGCACACGAGCTGACCAGCATGGGACGGCGGGTCGCGCTCGTCGACCAGGAGAACGCCGCCAACCTCGGCGGGCAGGCCTTCTGGTCCTTCGGCGGGCTGTTCCTCGTCGACACGCCGGAACAGCGGCGCCTCGGTATCAAGGACTCCCTGGACCTCGCCTGGAGCGACTGGCAGGGCAGCGCCCAGTTCGACCGCGTCGACGACGAGGACTCCTGGGCGGTGAAATGGGCGCGCGCCTACGTCGAGTTCGCGGCGGGGGAGAAGCGGTCCTGGCTCGCCGGCCACGGCATCTCGTTCCTGCCGACGGTCGGCTGGGCGGAACGCGGCGACCTGCGCGCCCACGGGCACGGCAACTCCGTGCCCCGCTTCCACGTCTCGTGGGGCACCGGCACCGGAGTCGTAGAACCGTTCGTGATCAGCGCCAAACAGGCGTCCCGTGACGGGCTGCTGACCTTCCACCACCGCCACCAGGTCGACGAACTCGTCGTCACGGAGGGCGCCGTGCGCGGCGTGCGCGGCACGGTCCTCGCCGAGGACACCTCGCCGCGCGGAGTGGCGTCCAACCGGGACCGGATCGGCGACTTCGAACTCACCGCCCAGGCCGTGGTCGTCACCACCGGCGGCATTGGCGCCAACCACGACATCGTGCGCCGCTACTGGCCCGAGCGGCTCGGCTCGGCACCGGCCGGCATGGTCACCGGCGTGCCCGCCTACGTCGACGGGCGGATGCTCGACATCAGCGCCGAGGCGGGGGTGCGCCTGGTCAACCGGGACCGCATGTGGCACTACACCGAGGGCCTGCAGAACTGGAACCCGATCTGGCCCGGCCACGGCATCCGTATCCTCCCCGGCCCGTCCTCCATGTGGTTCGACGCGCTAGGCCGTCGCCTTCCCGATCCCTGCCTGCCCGGGTACGACACCCTCGGCACCCTCAAGTACCTGCGCACCACCGAGGACATCGCCGAGCACGACCACTCCTGGTTCATCCTCACCCAGCGGATGATCGAGAAGGAGTTCGCCCTGTCGGGTTCCGAACAGAACCCCGACATCACGGCCAAGAACCGCAAGGCGTTCCTCAAGGAGCGCATCCTCGGCAAGGGCGCCCCCGGCCCGGTGGCCGACTTCGTGAAGCACGGCGCCGACTTCGTGGTCGCGGGCACCCTCGACCAACTCGTCGAGAAGATGAACGGACTGACCGACAAGCCGCTCCTCGACGTGGCCCAGGTGCGCCGTCAGATCGAGGCCCGCGACCTCCAGATCGCCAACCCGTACAGCAAGGACTCGCAGATCCAGGGCATCCGCAACTCCCGCCGCTACATCGGCGACCGGCTCGGCCGCACCGCCACCCCGCACCGCATCCTCGACCCGGAGGCCGGCCCGCTCATCGGCGTCAAACTCCACACCCTCACCCGCAAGACGCTCGGCGGCATCCAGACGGACCTCGACTCACGCGCGCTGGGCGCCACGGGCGAACCCGTCGAGGGGCTGTACGCGGCCGGCGAGGTCGCCGGCTTCGGGGGCGGCGGCGTACACGGCTACAACGCCCTGGAGGGCACCTTCCTCGGCGGTTGCCTCTTCTCGGGCCGTGCGGCGGGGCGGGCGGCGGCACGGGCGACGGCCTAGGGTTCTCCGCCGGACGTCAGCAGTTCGGCCAGCACCGAGGCATGGCTCCGCGCAGGGGACCTGGCGGCGGTCACGAGCGTCGCCGGGCCCCTGCCGGCCAGGTCGCGCAGCGCGTCCAGGGGTTCCGCCGCCTCGGGCGCGGCCAGCTCCGCCTCGTACCGGCGGCGGAACTCCTCGTACGCGTCGGCCGCGTCCTCCTGGGCGTGGTACCAGCGGCGCAGCTCGGTCGACGGGGTGAGCGCCTTCGGCCACTCGTCGATCCGCGCCGCGTCCTTGGACAGGCCGCGCGGCCACAGCCGGTCGACCAGGACGCGCACACCGTCCGCCGGCTCGGGAGCTTCGTGGACACGACGGACGCGGAAGGTCATGAGCGGCCTCCGGCGGGGCGGGGATACGGGACCGACTGAATGATGTGTGCGGTCCCGGCGACTCGCAACTTGACCAGAAGGAGAAGGAACCCGGGCGGTGGCGCCTCTAGGCCCGGACTTCGCGGGTCACCGTTTCAGGTTTGTGGCCAGTGGGTCTGT